>CANPWS010000079.1 GCA_947584955.1 uncultured Bacilli bacterium
GTAGTTTCCTAATATCCATTTATCAACATATTCAAAATCATTAAATGGTTTATCTTCATAGTCTTCAAGATGCATCTGAATAAATTTTGAAACATTCCATATTTTATTTACTAATTTTTTACCACGTAGCATTGTTTCTTCACTATATGTTATATCTGTTCCAAGTCTACCAGAAGCAGCCCAATAACGTACAACATCTGCGGAATACTGATTAATTGCATCTAATGGATCTATTTGTGAATTTCCTTTACTTTTACTTATTTTTTCTCCTTTATTTGCCATGACAAACCCTGAAATCATTACGTTATCCCATGGTCTTATACCAAAGTGATAAAAACTTTTTACGATAGTATAAAAATCCCAAGTTCTTATAATTTCTGAAGCATTTGTTCTTAGACTCATTGGTTTTAAAATATCTTCGTAATTATTTTTTTCACCATATTTCATATTTATAAGTGGTGTTACTGATGATGTTGCCCATGTATCCATAACATCAGTCTCTGGAATAAATTCTTGTAAACCACATTTTGGACATTTATTTTCTTTTGGTTTATCTACTAATGGATTTACTGGTAAATCTTCTTCTTTAGCAAAAATAGGTTCACCACAATTTTTACAATACCATACTGGAAATGGTACACCAAAATATCTTTGTCTTGATATACACCAGTCCCACGCTATATTATTAACCCACTCTTCATATCTATTATACATATATGATGGATACCAATTTATTTCTTTTCCAATTTTTAAGAAATCTTCTTTGTGATTCATAATATCAATAAACCACTGCTTCATTACTGTATACTCTACTTCTTTACCACATCTTTCATGTGTCTGTACTTCATGTTCTAATTCTTCTATTTTAACAATATACCCTTGTTCTTGTAAATCTTCGATGATTTTTTTTCTTGCTTCTTTTATTTTTAGTCCACCATAGCATTTTACAGTATCTTTTATTTTTCCATCATCAGTAAATATATATTTAAGTGGTAAATTATATTTTTTCCACCATTCAATATCTGTTTGATCTCCAAATGTACAGCACATTACGACTCCAGTACCTTTATCTATTGCGACTTTTTCATCAGCCATAATTGGAACTTCTACATCAATTACAGGTATATGTGCCCTCTTACCTATTAAATGTTTATGCTTATCATCATCAGGATTTACAAATACACATACAATTGCAGGTAGTAATTCTGGTCTTGTTGTGGCTATTATAAATTCTTCATTGTCTTCGACTGTTTTAAATTTCACATAATTAAATGTAGTTTTTATAGTTTTAGTTTCTAATTCTGCCTGTGCAATAGAAGTTAAACATTCATTACACCAAAGTGCAGGACTTTCTTTATGATAACAATGTCCTTTTTTTATTAAGTCAAGAAATGATGTTTGACTTATTTTTATTGTCGATGGGCTAACTGTTTTATAGTGAATATTCCAATCTGTACTTACGCCTAATCGTGAAAATAAATCTTGAAAATCTTCTTCATATTTATCTGTTGTCTTATAACATAATTTTGAAAATTCTTCTCTTCCTATTTCATGTGCTTTTTTTCCTTGTTCTTTTTCTACTAGTCTTTCTGATGGTAATCCATTATCATCAAACCCAAATGGATAAAAGACATTGTAACCTCTCATTCTTTTATATCTGGCAATCATTTCTGCTTGAGAGTATGAAAATATATGCCCTATATGAATTTTACCATTAACAGTTGGAGGAGGTGTATCAATTGAATATACTTTTCTATTGTCTTTTTTAAATTCGTATATTTTTTTCTCTTTCCAATAATTTGCCCATTTTTCTTCCTTTAAACTGGCATTATATTTTTTGTCTAACATATTTTTTCCCTTCCTTTTTAATATTATAAATTTAAAAAAGCTCACCCCCCTTTTCAAAGGATGAACTTTTGTCCACGATACCACCTTAATTCATGCTATCTTTATAGTATGCAGCTTTAATACTTTAACGCAGTAATACGTATTATCTTACTATTAGTTCAGAAAACAAGCTCGCAAGCTACTTTCAATTAAATTTAATACAAATTTTCACCAAACATTTGCTCTCTATAAATAATCTTTAATTTACTCTTCTTGTTCATCGCTTTTAGCTAATTATAACAAATAATGAGTAATTTAGCAAGTTTTATTTTTGATATTTTATCTTAACTTTACTTAATTATTAACTTCAATATCACCACAATCATTTTCAATTTTTAAAGTAGTATCTGATTTATTATAATTATTTCTAATTTTTACTTTTCCTAAATCTGTCCTTGCATCAATAAATATTTCGTTAGTATTTCCTATTTCTATATCTCCATAATCATTTTTAATATAAGAATTTTTATTTAAATTAATATTATTAACTTCAATATCACCACAATCATTTACAAGATTAAGATAATTATAAACATCTTTAATTTTTATATCTCCATAATTATTCTTAACTATTACATCATTTATATTAGAAATTCTAACATCACCACAATCTTCATTTATGGTAGCTATATTAGACTTTTCTATTTCTATATCACCATAATTATTTTCTACTTCAATAATATTACCTCCAAGTATTTTAACATCACCACAGTCTTCTAAAACATCAATATCAGCATTTAAAAATTCATCAATAGAAATATCCCCATAATTATTTTTAATATTAATATTTCCATTAAATTCTTTTGGTAAATATATTTCTATTTTAGCAAGTTTTTGATTAAAACAAAATCCTACACAATTTTTTTCATTTATTTTAATAGTTAAAGTATCAAAATTAGTTTCGGCTTTAGTATAATCTTTTTCTCCATAAATTATAGCTCTAACACTACTTGTATCAGATTTTTTTATATAAATTTCACTAGTCGTAGCATCTACTATAATTTTATTAAAAATTTCTTCATAAGTTTTATCTAGTATTAATTCATTACTACTTTGTAATCCAAATTTAAAATTCTTAATTTTAAATCCATTTTGTAAAAGGAAAACAAAAAATATAGAAAAACAAATCATAATAATTGATAATAAGATAATTAATGCTATAATCAATTTTTTATTTTTCATCTTTATTACTCCTTAACATAAATATTAATTTTAAAATTCTTTCAAATAATCCATATATTATCCATATTATCCATGTTAAATGCCATGCCATTGTCTTAAAGCTAATAATTAAATAAATAATTGTAACTATTATGGCTACTATATCTAAAATTTGATGTCTTAATTTATCATTAGCATTTTCTTCTTGAGTTTTTATTGGTTTATATCTAATACATACATAAATGATTATACCCGTTGCTATTCCACAAATAAGTAAAAATAAAGCAGATGCAACTATTGGATTCATATTGATAACTGGAATTGAAATCATTATCCATACAACACCCAAAAAATATAATACTATACTAATAGCTATACCTTTGGCTTTCTTACTTATTTTTAAATTTTCTTGTTCTAAATTAGTTGTATATTCAATGTTTTTTGAAGAATTTTTTTCTTTTAATTCTAAAAATAATTCGTTTGGAGTAATTTCATATAGTTCACATAATGGAACTATTTTATCAAAATCAGGCATACTTTGATCTGTTTCCCATTTAGATATTGTTTGTCTTGTAACGTTTAATTTATCTGCCACTTCCTCTTGAGATAATTTTTTATCTTTTCTTAATTCAAATAATTTTTGACCTAAATTACTCAATTTAATCACCTCTTGATTAAAATTATACATTTAATTTTAGTTGCAATCTACCTATTTAAGTTGGAAATTTGTCAACTAATATTAACATTTAAATAATTATATCATGAAATTATGTATTATTAACATAAATAAAGATAACAAACAGTATATATGGTTTACTTATATAAATTAAGATATTAAATCATTATTAAACTATATTTCCACTTTAATTATTAAATAATTATCTTTATATATCGCAAAAGGAATTAGTAAAAAACTAATTCCTAAGTTCCAACAATTAAATATATTATAATACTTTGTAACATATCAATATCTTTCTTTTATAATATTTTTACTACAATAATAAGTAATTAAGAAATATCCACCATATATAATAACAATAAATATGGCTGTGGCAATAATTGATGGTAATAATTCATTTGTGCCAAATACTTCAAGTATTTTAACTGCAAACATTATTCCAAAAATAGAATGAATCAAGGCAAGCATTAAAGGTAGTATAAAGAATATAGCAATTTGTCTAAATAATGCCTTATTAATCATTTTCTCATCTGTACCAATTTTTCGCAAGCATATAAATCTTTTTTTGTTATCACTACTTTCAGATAATTCTTTTAAACCTAGAATTGCTGCGCTACTAATTAAAAAAATTATTCCTAAATAAAGACCAATAAATGTAACCATTGCAGATAATCCTGTTGTTGCTTCTTTAATAGCAAGTTTAGTTGAACCACTTGGAAGTAAGTATTCACTAGCTTTATCGTTTTCATCTAGTTTATTTATATTATTTTCGATATTTGTGATTTCTTCTCTATCTTTTGTTTTATAGTTACCTATTAAATAATTTTGATATAAGTATTCTTCATTCACTATATTATCAGGCACTAATATAATTCCTGTATTAATATGTTGACTAGACATTTCTACAAATCCATCTTGGCATGAATCATATTTAGGTCTTAAAACATGTCCAAATAAATTAATAACCTCTCCATTTTTAAGTGCAATATTTCTAATATTAACCATTGATTTAAAATCAGCAACAATAATATATTCATTATTATTTAAAGAATATTCTTGTATTTTATAAAATTTTGCTACTTTATTATAATCACTAATTTTCATAATAGATTCCATCGTATCATAAGCTAAAAAAGGAAAATTAGTTCTAATACTATCTAATCTTGATCCTAAAGTATGATTCAAAGTTAAATCTGAAGTAGCATAAGTATTAACTTCTATATAATCTTTAAAATAAGAAGTAATATCAAAATTAAATAAATTAAACATTTCTTTGGCTGTATAGTGAGAGTTTTTAATTTGCAAATTATTATATCCATAACTTCTATATTTATCATAATATTTATCCATATTCATATTAACTGTAAACATAGCATCTACTGGAGCAAGTTTTCTAATATTAACATTCATAGAATTTTTCATAGTAAGACAAGAAGATAACAAACAAATTGTTATAAATAACATTAAACAAATAATTGTTGCTCCAAATACAGTGGTATTAATTTTGCTACTAAACTCTCTTAATGTAAAACTATTTAATCCTTTGTAATAGAATTTTTTAATGCTCATTGCTATTCTTAAAATTAATCCTGATAAAGACCAGAATATAAAAAATGTACTTACTGCCCCCATTATAATGGGTTTTATTATATCAGTAACTTCTTGTAAAGTAAGAAATTCATGAGTAACTATATAATATGCTCTTCCTAAAACTAAACAGGAAATGACAAAAATAATAATACATAAATAAGGATTTTTCAGTTTAATTTTTTCACTTGTTTTAGCACCATTTAATAAATCAATAAGCTTACATTTGCTTACGCTATAAGTATTAAAAATCATGACAAGTAGATACATAATACTAAAATAAATAATTGTTTTAATACAAGCAGATGATGAAAATACAAATGTAAATTTTGTTAAATTTGCTTCAAACATATTAGCAACTACTAAACTCATAACCTGTGATAGTAATACTCCAAGACCTAATCCTACTAAAAGTGAAATAATACCAATAAATAATGTTTCAAAAAATAATATTAAAGATATTTTTCTTTTACTCATACCAAGAGTTAGATAAACTCCAAATTCTTTACTTCTTCTTTTTATTAAAAATCTTGAAGCATAAATAATAAGAAATCCTAATATAAGTGATACAAATACACTAACTCCAGATAACATTGTCATCATAAGATCAATTAATTCTTTTGCTGATGAAGATACATTTATCATAACAGTTTGGCTATCAAGTGCATTAAAAACATAAAAGATTGCTACACCAAGAATAAG
>CANPWS010000080.1 GCA_947584955.1 uncultured Bacilli bacterium
TTTAACCCTAGTTTTTTAGCAAATATATAATCTTGCTCATCCTCGAATTTAATTTTTCCGATAAATTTAGACACCGTCTTTTTAATATTTTATCAATTATTTTTTTAATTTCTTAATCTTTTTTTCTTCATTACTCTCTTCTTGTAAATAACCATAATCTTCAAAAGCTTTAGTATTTCTTAATTTTTTAAGTGCTCTTTTTTCTATTTGTCTTATTCTTTCACGAGAGACATTATAAATTTTAGAAATGTATCTTAATCCTTTAGGTTCACCATCAATAAATCCATATCGCAGTTCTAATATTTCTTTTTCTTTATTACTTAATACACTATTATTTAATATATCTTTTATATTATTTTTATCAAAATCTTCTTCAATATAATCTACATAATTATTAAAATAATCATCTACATGCTTATCATATTCTCCACTTTCATAAAGTAAATTATCAATACTTTCTACATCATAACATAATATTTCTAATTCAGAAACTTCTTCATTAGTAATATTAAGTTTTTCAGCTAATTCATTAATACTTGGTTCTCTATTTAAATCAATAGCAAGATTTGTTTTAGCTACTTTATATAAATTAATTTTTTCTGTTACATAAACTGGTAATCTGATAATTCTTCCTTTATTTTCTATTGCTCTATTTATTGATCTTTTTATCCACCAGTAAGCATAAGTTGAAAATCTATATCCTAAAGTAACATCAAAAGTTTCAACGGCTCTCATAAGTCCAAGATTTCCTTCTTCTATTAAATCCATAATATCAAGACCTTGTCCAACCTTTTTTTTAGCTATTGAAACTACTAATCTTAAATTACTTTCTATTAAAATATTTCTTGCTTCCATATTTCCATTTAAAATATCATAACATACTTTTTGCTCTTCTTCTCTTGTAAGTATATGATAATTTAATTTATTTATATAACCAATATAGGCATTTTCAATATATAATTTATCTTGACTATTATTATCTAAATTTGAATCTTCATTTACAAGCTCAATATTATTTAGTAAACAATATTCTTCAATAATTGTAATACAAAGATTATTTTTAAATACCCTTTCTAATTCTTCATAGCTTATCTTTTTTTTATTTTTAATAATTATTTTTATAATATTATTTAAATATTCATTCATTTTTAATAATTGTAAATGTTCACTTGAAAAAAATAATCTTTTTTTAATTAGATATTGGACGATTTTTTTAAATTCTTCGGTAGCTTCGTTATATGTATTACATTCTTTAAAATTAATCGTTATATAATTAGAAATTTCTTCAATATTTTCATTAAATTTTATCATTTTATGATCCTTTCTAATTTTAAAAAATTAATTATTTATATATAAAATCCCACTTAAGTTTTATACTTAATGGGAAAATTTATTTATTATAATTATAATTTTATATATTTTTTTGTTACATTTTTAGAATTAATATTAAGTAATTCTTCTTTTAACTGTTTTAAGTTATCTATTTTATTTATATTATTTGCAAGCTTTAAAGCATCAATAAAGTAATCTATATTTGGAAATAATTCTACACCAATTTCATCTAATAAACTTAATGCTTTAATTGTATCTTCTATTTCAATACGATGATTTGTTTTTAAAACTTTTTCAAATTTAGTAATACTTCCAAATTTTTCTATAGTTAATAAATAACTGTTATTTAAATGGTTTAATAGCATATTTTTTTGTATATTAGCTGGTATGTTTGAATTATTTTTTGATATTATAGTAATATCATTTCCATTTAACGTAAAATATATTTTAGTACTATCTTCTGGAATTCTAATTGATAATATTTTATCTTCTTTATTTTTATTTTTACTTTCTTCTAAAAATTCTACCTTTTTCTCGTGATTATTTGATGTAGGCATTATATTTGAAATAAGATTTTTTAATTTTATTTTTGTATTTGCTTTATTATATGAATACTCCATAATAATTCCCCTTTCTTAAGCAGAAATATATTATAGATTATTTTTTTATTTTGTCAAGTTTTTTATAACTATTTTGCTATTTTTTGCTTTTTATAGCTTATTTTTCTATAAAGGATTATAACAAAGTAAACAAAAACCATTAATTTTTAGAAAACTTTTCTAAAAATAATGGTAATATTTCTTTTAATTTAGATTCTCCAGTAATTTCTTCAATATATGTTTTTCCATTTTCGTTATTTGAAATAACTATTTTATAATTGTCTTTTATGTCTGTTTCAGCATTGTTAAGTTCTGCAATATAATAATATTCTACACCATCTTTTTCTGCTTTTTCTATTATTAAATATTCTTCGTCATTACCTAAAGTAATTACTTTATTTACCTCTAGTGTCATAATTCTCCTTTCTTCCTAGTTAGGGAAAACTCCATTTATATCAAGTGTTTCCATATTTTCAGTCCAAGCGAATTGATCTTTTTGATCATTATCTACACTTTGATAAGAATTATTTTGTGAAAAATTATCATTAGACATACTATAGTTATAGTCATAGTTATTGGTATTTAAATTATCAGGTGTATTAATTATATTAACGTTTTCATTTATATTATTATTTTCTTGCTCTTTAACATCATAATTATATGTATTATCTACATTTGGCGTATAATTTTGTGTATAGCTTTCTTGTGGTTCATTATTTAAATTTTCTTTAGAATCTAAAGTTTCATTTAATTCAGAAGGTACCCAATATAAGTCCTCTGGTTCTTCTTTTACTTCTGGCTTTTTATTTATACTTACTTCAGGCATTTCTGGGAAGTCTTCCTCTTTTTTAGCGTTTATTTCTAGCATATCTGCGACTCTTTTCATAACACTAATTGATTTTAATCTTGATAAGCCTAAATTCATCGAAGGAATGGTTTCCATTTTTATTACTTCATTTGGACTTACAACTTCTTCAACATAAGAATCTTTAATAGCATCCTCATCTTCTGCACTATCCATTAAATCTTCAAATAAATTTGCTGAATCTTCTTTGTCTTCTTCAATAACATCATCATGATCATAGGTATCAATTAATGAATATTCTTTAAGTATTGCTAATATTTCAGGCTTTTTTACTTCTTTTCTTAATTCTTCTAATTTATTTTCTTTTAATCTTATTCTTTCTGTTAAACTATTAATTGTATCAACATTTTCTTTTTCATTAGCAATTTCGCTACTTTGTTCACTAATTAAATCAGATATTGATACTAATAAATCTTTACTATTTATTCCTAATTCACTTCTTAATATAAGTCTATCTTGTAAAAGGGTTCTAATTTCTTCTCTTTTAGCATATAAATCACTATATTCATGTTCTTTTGCTTCAATTAACTTGTATAAATTAAGCATCATTTCTTTTTCTTTTACATTATAGTAATTCTTTTTAGAATTTTCAACAAATGCACTGTATTCATTTTCTAATTCTCCATTTATTCCAGATGATTTTAAATTATTAAATGCTGTAATAAATGTATCTTTTTGATCACGTGCTTCTCTAATTTCTAATTGTAATTCTGCAATTTCTTTATCTACATCAGATAAATCTACTTTAGAAAACAAATCCATTTCATATAATATATTAATAAATGAATTATATAATGTTTCTTCTAATCTAGCATTTTTTGATTCATTTACTGATTTTTGTCTATATTCTCCAGCTAATTCTTCTTTTAGCTTTTCTAGTTCTGTTTCATTTACATTTATAAGTTTTGAACTTTCTAAATAAGATCTTATTGTATCTAGTCTTTTTTCATAAAATTCTAATTCAGATAATTTATCTATATATTCTAAATCTGTTAATTCTTTATTAGTTACGTTCCTATAATCTTCCATTAAATCTTTTCTTTTTTCGCTTCTAGCAACAATAAAAGCTATTAAATCTTTTAATCTCTTTTCTTCTGCTTCAAGTGTTTCTGTATTATAAAACATCGTCTTAAGTGTTTTATTATATTCTTCATTTAACATATTATCTATGCTTAATGAAGCATCTTTGAATCTTTTTAATGTTGTACTATCTAAACTATCACCACTTAATAAAACACTCATTCTTAATATTTTGTATAAATCATATTTAACTTTTTCTTTACTATCTACATTATCATTATGCTTTAACATACATACACCTTCCTATCCTAAATTTTCTTTTAATGGTGGAAATATATCTTCTTGATCACGGAACATATCATTTTCTAATACCCTATTTTCTTTTTTAGGTTTTTCGCTTCCAACTATTTCTGGCTTTAAATTATTATTTTTTATTATTGGTATTGAATCAACTTCTAACATTGAATTAAATGAAATTGTATCTTCTTTTTTTTCTTTAGGAATACTTGCTACTACACTATTAAATCCTATTTTTTCTTCTTTATTATCTTTTTCTATTTTTTTCTCTGATGTAAATCTTTTTTGTTCTTCTAATAATCTTTTAGTTAATTGTTCTTGAGATTTTTTTCTTTCTTCAAGTATTTGATTTTGTTTTCTTCTTTTTTCATCTTCTTCTCTTTTTTCTTCAATTAACTTTCTTTGTCTTTCTTCATATTCTTTTTTACGTTGTTCTTGTAATAATTCTTCTTGTCTTTTCTTTTCATTTTCTATTAAAACATCAAGAACTTCTCTAAATTCTCTGCTGTTATTTTCATCAGTTATTTTTTCAAGTTCATTATACTTTGCTTCTCTTTCACTAGTTAATGTTTCATAAGTATTCATATCTTGTTTTTCAATTTTAATTGTATTATATTGTTTATTTAACTCATCACCAATTATACCATATAGATAACTATTTGATATTTCTACTAATATATCATTCATTTCTTCTCTTTTTGCTAAAAGATCATCATAATCACTAATTGCATTATCAAATATTTCTATAAGCTTTAAAGTATATTTTTTTTCTTTTGCTTGCTCATAACTTAATGTTACTGATGATAATAAACTATCACATTCTATAATTAAATCTTCTCTTCCTTTAGATTTAGCTTTTTTAACATTTTCTTTAGCTTTAATTAAGGAATATTCTAATTCATTATATTCTGCTTCAATTATATCTTTTTGATCTGCTAGTTTATATAAATCTAATTTATTAAAAATTCTACTTAATAAACTAATCATTTTCTTTTCTAAACTAGTATTTAAATATTTATTGTTTTTAATTTTTTTAACTGCTTCACTAATTTTGTCATCTAATTCATTTATTTCTCTATTTAAAACATTTTCTTTACTTAAGTTTTCACTAAACTTATCTATAATTTTTACTTTTCTTTTTAATTCTCCAATTCTGTCTTCGCCCATGATGTTAGGGTATGCTACAGCATAACCAGTTATCTCTTTGTGTTTCTTTCTTTCATCTTTAATATAGTTTATTCTATCTTCAATTAATTTTATTAATTTTAATAATCTTTCTTTTTCTTCACTAATTAAAAATGTTTCTTGTTCTAATAGAGACATGTATTTTTCTTCATACAATGAATTTGTTTCAACTAGCAATTTTTCTTCTATTTTACTCATTTGAATGCACATCTTTGCTTTATCTTCTTCGCTAGCTAAAATATCCAAACTTCTTAAAAACATTTCATACTGCCTAGTTAATTGTGTTATTTGACGACTAGTGTACTCTAGCATACAACCACCTCTTATTATAATTATATAATAAATTTAATTTTTGTCAATGAATATATTAAAAATTAAGCAAAAAAATTATTAAATTTTATTATTTTTTATATTATTTATATTATTCCCAGTTTATATTTTTTTATTATAAATATTATAATTTTTAATATAATAATATTGACAGTAATCGCTTATTAAAATATAATTTTCATAGGTGATTATATATGATTTTTAGAAAAGCTATTTTACTTATTCATGGTTTAGCTGGAGGAAATTATGATTACGAATCTTTAGGTAATGATTTACAACTTAATTTTGATTTTGATGTATAT
>CANPWS010000081.1 GCA_947584955.1 uncultured Bacilli bacterium
AAAAGAAAAATTTGAAGCATGGAATTTATATTATGCTAAGAAAGAAGGTCATGATTCTGGATATAATGAGGGACATGATTCTGGATATAATGAAGGACATAGTTTAGGATATAATGAAGGATATAGTGAAGGTTTAATGACAACTATTAAAGGAATGCTAAAAAAAAATATTTCTCTAAAAACAATTAGCGAAATAACTGGTAAGGGCAAAGATGAAATATTAAAAATTAAAAATGCAATGCTAAATTAAATTTAACAAAAATTTCTTCAATACTATAGAGATTTGATAGAAAAATTAGACTAAAATTTTATAGTCTAATTTTTTTCTAAATAATATGAAATCTAAAATAATGATAATAACAAATATATTAAAAAAAGAAAAAAGATAATACTATATAAAATATATTATTCCAAAATATGCGTAAAATTTTATTTAAATCCCCTTAGTCTTGAAAAACTACTTTTTTATATTAAAAAGAACGCAACAGAAAAAGAGCAAACACTTGCTCTGTTTTCTCTCATCAATATCAATGATACTATACTATATTCTTTAATAAGCATTTTTATTCTTCTTTTTACTATTTATTATTAAAATTATTCCCATT
Source organism: uncultured Bacilli bacterium (assembly GCA_947584955.1). The sequence continues at coordinate 606 of CANPWS010000081.1, forward strand.
GTTAAAGCTAAAGCTCCAAACGCTGCAAGAGCAATAAAGAAATATACTTTATAGTTTTTATCACTTTGTTTATCTAAAAATAAATTTCCTAATTCATTTGTATATCTTATCGCAGTATTTTCTACTAAATCTAATAAATAATAACCTTCTCTTCCAGTATCAATATTCATTGCATAAACTAGATAATAATCTGTTAAGTCTCCATCTATTGCGTAAGTTACATTGGTAGCATTAGGATCTAACTGATAAACTGTTATCTTGTCTTTATCATACTTTACTTCTTTAATAATAAAATTATCTGGTTTTGCTTTATTTAATAAACGTAATCTTACACCTGAAAAATTATATTCTTTATATAAGCTGTATTTACCATTATTATAAGTATAAAAGTCTTTTTCTCCTTTTTCATTTTCTAAAATAACTAAAGTATATTTAGAATTTTTATTATAATATGCTAAAACATCATTATTATCTATTTTTATTTTTTCTTTGGTATATCCTTCTGGTATAGTCATGTCAGTATCACTATCATCTGAAATTACTTTATATTTTACATCATCAATTTCTACAGTAAAATCATTTAAATTATTTTTTGAAATATTAATTACGTATGTCTTAGTTGTACCATTTTCAGCAGTTACTACAATTTCTAATTTTGTTTTATCTGCAAGTTCAATTTCCCCCGCTCCTTCAACTTTAGCTTTATCGTTTTCAGCTTTAGCTTCTACTTTTATTTTATCAATATCTTCTGTAAGATTAAGAGTATATTCTAAAGTGTCTTTATTAAATTCTTTATCTAGTGGAAATCCTTCTACTTGTAAACTAGATAAATAATTATTTGATGATTTTTCTACTTTTGGAGCTACTGTTGTTGTATTTGTTTTAGGTTTAGTATTACTATTTGACTGATTACCACTATTACCAGCAGAGCTTTGACTAGGTGATGGTGAAGGTTTTTCTTTTACTGTAACAGAAATGGTTTTACTTCCAGTTATACTTTCACCACTGTAAGAAGTTACATCATCAGCGGTAACTTTTATATTGTAAGTTCCTGCTTCTTTAGTATATATTGTAACATTTTCACTATTATTATCAATAAAAACACTTGCTACAGATAAACTTAAAGAATCGTTAGAAGTAGAAATACTAAATTTTCCTGCCATATTACTTCCACTTATTGTAAGAGTTATTGTTTCTCCCACTGTAACAACATTACTATTTACTGATGCATCAAAGCTTTCAGCAAAAACATATGACGTAAATAGTGTAAAGTTAAATATAAATAAACATATGTATTTAAATATTTTTTTCATAAAGCCTCCTATTTTTGAGTTATTTTCTTAACATCCATTATATGATTTTTTATAGCCACATAATCTGCAGAATTAACCTTTCCATCTTTTGTTGCATCAGCAAATTTTATTTGAATTTCTGATAATTTACTAGTTTCCATTATATGATTTTTTATCAAAATATAATCTGCGGAAGATATTTTACTATCACCATTTACATCACCATAAATAACTAAAATATATGTTTTTTCTTCATTTTCTGTTTTTATTATAAATTTATCACCAGAAGCTATTTTAGTATCAGCTTTTTCTTTATTATTTTGATCTTTAACTTCTACGCTTGTAATATTTTCATTTGCTTTTATTTTATCAACAATAGTATTTATATCAGTATCTAATTCATAACCTAAAATATAATTTCCTTCTGTTTTTATTTCTTGATTTTTTAAAATTGTGTCTATACTAGAAATATCATTTTTTTCATCTGTATCATTTTCATCTTTATTTTTATCATTACCATTATTTTCATTAGTATTATCATTATCTTCATCTGTTAATTTATCATCAGTAGTATCATCTTTTTTACTTTCATCTATTAATCTTTTAATATTTATAGTATATACTCTACTACTACCATTTTCTGCAATTACTGTAATTGGTACTACTTCAATATTATTATTTAATTCAATAGTACCAAGCCCATCAATAGTGGCTTTATTATTTACTTTAGTAGCTTTTATTTCAACACTTGTAATACTTTCTTCTAATTCTACATTAAACGATGTATCATAAGTAGCACTATCAAATAAATGTATATCTCCTACTATCAAACTAGATAAATAATTATTAGGGTTTCCTTTATTTGGTAATTTAGTAGAACTAGGCATTTCAGGAAATACTGGAATGCTAAAAACAAAGTTACTTTCATTAAGACCTACAGCTAAGTATCCACGATAAGTTTTTACTGATTCAGTATAAGGAGCCTGAATGTTTTGCATATATTGATGATTTCCATATAGTGGTCCAAACAAATCCCATTTTTGTAAATAAAGTGTATCTTGTCCAGCATTTATATAATTACTACTTAAAAATGAAGCTCCACCTACTATTGCTTTATATTTTGTATCCCAGCCTTGACTTTTAGCATATGAAAGACCTCTTGCTATTGTTTCAGAAGCATTACTTCCATAAGCCTGAATATTGTAAAAATTATAATATCCTTCATAACCACTAACTGTACCACTTACTATTGTGCTTCCTCCTGCTCCTACTTCTTGAATAACTCTAGAAGCAAGTACATATGGACTTACATTTTGTGCTTTTGCAGCATCAATGAAAGCATCAGCAAAAGTCTTACCTGCTTGTTCATCAGCATAACCATTTTCCATAAATGTTCCTTTTAGCATTGCTTCTATTCCTGCTTTTGTATGATAAGCACTATTATAAGACAAAGATTCAAACATAAAAATATGATTATCATCTAGGAAATTTCTTGGATCCATGTAATAAGATATTGTTTCCTTACTGGCAGCATACCAGTTACTACCCCCACCAACGAAACTATTATTAAATTTATCTTTTAAATAATCATATGACCAACTATCGACAGATTTATATCCATCAAAATAATGTCCTGTATCTTCAACTAAGCTCCATCCTTCACTTCTATATTCTTTATTAACCATATCATTAAATTTTATATCTGCTAAAAATGGCTTAAATTGCCAATTTGGATGAGCCTCATGAAGTAAAGTTAACTTATCTATATATTCATTTGGAAATCCTATCTCTTTCATACGTTTTTTAAAATCTTCTTTATTTTCTTCAGTAATTACTTCTTTTACAGTAATATAATCACCACAAGCAAAATATTCTTTATCTTTATATTTTACTTTACTCCAAGAAATACATACACCTTCAGTACTTCCTAAATCACTTTCTAATACTGTTATATCATTACCACAAGTCAAAAATTCAGTTATATTTCCATTAATACCATCTCTTAAATTTAAACCATCTGGTGCAACATTACAAGAAATATATGCACTTTTCTCTTCTGCTAATACATTATGATTTACTAATACAAAAAGGTTTAATAAAACCGTTATATATACTAACTTTTTTTTCATATCCTCACCTTAAAATCATTATAGCAAAAAAAGTCGAATTTTTAAAGTAGAATATAAAAAAATATTTTTTTAAATGTAAAGTAAATTATAAAATAATCTACTTATATGGATTATTTATAAGATTTTTGATATAATGTAAATGGGTGATAACAATGAAAAAAACTAAATTAGAAACCAAATTATTTTATATTTTAAGAACTATATTACTTTTTATTCTGTTTTTCTCTGTAAGTTCTATACCTATTATAATTTTTAAAATTGATATTAATAAATTTAGTGATTTACAACTACTTTTATATTCATTTGCTTGTGATATAGTCTTTTTAATAATTATTGTTTTATGTTATTTTAAAACATTAAAAAAAGATTTTAAGCCTTATTTTAAGAATTTTCTAACTAATTTAGAGGAAGGATTTAAATATTATATTATAGGTCTTGCTACCATGATTGTTAGTAATCTTATAATAACATTTTTACTTGGTGGAATAGCAGAAAATGAAGAATCAGTAAGAAGTATGATTGATACACTACCTTTTTTAATGATTATTGAAGTATCTTTATACGCTCCATTTGCTGAAGAATTATTATTTAGAAAAAGTATCCGTGATGCTATTAGTAATAAATGGCTATATATTTTCGTAAGTGGATTTATTTTTGGTGCACTTCATGTAATTAGCTCAGTTGATAGTAATAATCTTCTTAATTTATTATATTTAATTCCTTATTGTTCTTTAGGTTTTTCATTTGCATATATTTATGCTAAAACAAATAATATTTATTCTACAATTTGTATTCATTCACTTCATAATACTGCAACGATTCTTCTTTATTTAATTGGTGCTAGTTTATGATAAAAAAAATAATTAAATCTTTTGTTATTATATTAATAATCTTAATTTTAATTATGTGTTATAGTAGATTTATTGCTACTAAAAGGTTTATAACAAAAGAGTTTTCTATTAATGATGAGAAAATATTAGAGGACTTTGATGGTATTAAAATTGTTCATTTTTCTGATTTACATTATAAAAGAGTTATTTCTAAAAAAATGATTGATAAAATAATTAAAGAAATTAATTTAATTAATCCTGATATTGTTTTTTTCACTGGTGATTTAATAGATGAAGATAGCGATATAGATGATAATGACATTAATTATCTATCTAATACTTTAGAAAAAATTAATAGTAAATATGGTAAATATGCTGTTATTGGAAATCATGATTACTCTATTGATATAAAGAAAATAAGAAACATTTATGAAAAAGCTAATTTTACTTTACTTGAAAATTCTTCTGATGTTATATATAGTAAAAATAATCAAAAGATAGATATTATAGGTATTAGTACTGGTGAATTTAATGAAAGTATTCTTGATAAATTTATCACTAATGATAATGATATGTATAAGATTCTTGTATTGCATGAACCAGATTATATTTCTTATTTTGATGATTTTAATATTAACCTTGCTTTAGCAGGACACTCTCATAATGGTCAAGTAAATATTCCTTTTTTTAAAAATTTATTCTTACCAAATGGTTCTAAAAAATATTATGATGAATATTATAAAGTTGGAAGTACTGATCTTTATATTTCTAGTGGTATTGGAGTATCAAGATATAATTTTAGATTGTTTAATCCTCCTTCAATAAACTTTTATAGAATAAATAAAATTTAAAAAAGTATTAATTCATTTAAATGTTAATAATACTTTTTTATTTTTATTATTAAATGTACAAGTTTTATATATACAAAAATATGATGATTTCTTAAGAAATTTATTACTCTCATACTTTACTTAAAAAAATAATGTGATATTTTATTTAGGTATTGCATTTTTGTTAATAATGTATATAATTGTATT
>CANPWS010000082.1 GCA_947584955.1 uncultured Bacilli bacterium
TCTATCTTTTTTATCTATAAAATCATTCCATTCTTCTAAAACAACTTTAATATTATTTTTATTTACTTTATCATTAAGTATTGCATAAGCAGTTTTTCTATAATTCATAACGCTTACCGCAGCTAAAGCTTTATAATATGATTTTTCTGGTATTTTAGATATTTTATAGAAATGATATGCTAAGTCATCATCTATTTTTCTAGGATTTTTAATTATAATTTTATTTGTTCTATATATTGTTGTTGCACTTTCTAATTTTATATTTTCTGCATCTATTGGAATTTCAACATCATATATTGTATCGCCTCTATGTAGCCATCTTAATATGCAACTTTCATCTGCATAATTGAAGCCACCAAAATCTCTTCCGTTTTTAGCTGTAAGATTCCAATTATTAGCAATATTTACTTCGTTAATTTTATATTTAAAATCACTTTTGGCACCAGATCTATTACCAAACATTACTTTTACATATTTATACATAAGAACACCTTCTAAATATTATAATTTTTTATTGTTATATTATATTACAATACTTTTAATATTTCCTTAAATTCTATATATCCGCTTTCTGAATTTATATGACCTCCACCTTTAATGATATATTGTTCATTAGAAATAGTATCTGCAAATTCTTTTTCTACTTCATATTTTACGTAAGGATCATTATCTGAATAATAGCAAATTATATTATTACAATATTTCTTAATATCTATTAAATTATCTATAAACATTGGTTTATTTACAGTATCAAACTCCTCATTTATACCTAAATAATTATTAAATCCACAAACAAATATTAATTTTTTCACTTTTATTTTGGTTTCTATCAAATATTTACATACAAATATAGGAGCAATTGAATGTGCAATAATAATAGTATTTTCATTTATTGTTAATTTATCTAAAACTTTAGACCAACTTTCATATTTTTGAACACCCACACCTACAGGCATTTGGGGTAAATCAACTTTATAATTCTTTTTTTCTAGTTGTTTTTTTAACCAAGGAAACCAATTTCCATCTTTAGAGCCAAAACTACCATGTAATATAATATAGTTTCCTATTTTGGGAATACATTTTATTAATTGTTTTGTTTTTTCCAATTCATTTTTCTCAATATTAATATTCAAATTAATCATAAACTTTTTTCATCTCCTTTATTATTTATTTTTTCATTAAACTCATAATAATTCTTAGAGCTACATATGATTATTCCATTACATTTTTTAGCTTTCTCAATAGTATCTAAAGATAGTATTGTAAAGCAATTTGGAACTATTAATCCTCCATGATTTTCATTAGTTATATTATTATGATCTCTGTGTCTTCTATAAAAGGCAATTTCAGACATTGAAGGAATATAAAGTCCATATGGAGAAATTTTTAAATCAAATTTTAATCCTTGTGCATGAACACTTTTAGCTATTTTTGATGTTTTTCCATCATAAGGTTTTGAAGCAACTAATTGAGTATCTTCTGGAATCTGATAAAAGTATACGTGATTAGTATTCTCATAAAATCTACCTCGTGAATTCTCTCTAAGCCATGTTGAAATTGTGGAAACTCCATTATCTGGTTCTAAATCGTTCATTTTGTCTATATTTAAAGGGGTTGTATGACCTAATAAGTAATTTGAAACATCAGAAAAACCTTCACCTACGCCTGAATAGCAATAGATAGGTACTCCTTCATAATCATCCATTTTTGTTAGAGTACCATTAGCTACTAACTCATCTATTGTTTTACTTGTCATTAGTTGTTCGTTAACTTGCTTAATTTCAATTATTCTAATTTTATTTAGTAACGAAACACAAGATTTAGGATTACGAATATTATCAAGTTTAGTCAGATTTTCTATAAAGGAGTTAAGTTGTTCTATATATTCATATTCATTTTCTTCTGTATAATCATTTCTGCATATAAAATTTAAAAATTCCATAATATTTTTTTCGGATTCATCTAAATTATCTATCAATAACGAACTATTTGCCGGCATACTAAGTTGATCTATTGCAAATTTATATGTTGTTCTAATAATCTCATAATCTATTCCAAATAATTCGTTGCATATTATAGTCTTATATTCTTTTACATTTTTTGCTTCACTTAATAAATCCAATAATTTTTTATTAGCAATTTCATTATAATTTTCTAATTCTTCACGAGTAGTAATGTTACAATTATTATAATTTCCTGAAATTACAGAAATAAGATTTTTTTGTTCTTTTTCAGTTAACTCAACATTTTGAATATTTTTTATTAAATCTTTATAATAATAAAAATTAATAAATGATTTTTCCATTGTTACTACATTTTCTCCAAATATTTTAGTTAAACAATTATAATAATCTATAAACAGATTTAATTCCTCAGCATTTTTTGTTATCATTAAAAAATTACTAAAACCTTTAATATTATAAGATAACAAATCATGGACAAATCCTTCTTTAAAATTATTTATAATCTCGGGTCTGAATATTTCAAAAGAATCAATAGTGTAGGGATTTAATCCTGGACGAGATTTAATAATTTGAAGTGCCTTATTACCATAAGCATTTTCAAATATTTTATAAAATAATTCTTGGTTATTTTTTTCTTCTGAATAGCAACTTTCAATATAGTTATTAATGTCTTCGGAAGTATTGTTGGCTACTATCTCCCTATTAAATAATATTTTAATAAGTTCATATTTTTTTATTTTAAAAGATTGATACATTTGTCTTTCAGATAGTACTTCTTCATCATTTAGGTGATTTAATATAAAATTAATTGAAGATAGTATTTTGGTATATTTATCTTCTAAACCATAATTTTGTAGTCTTTTATGTAAAAGTTCAATAATTTGTTGTTTTTCTTGACTTGTATCTAAAACTTGATGATTATTAAAAAAGTTACTATAAATATTAAATAAATAATTAATATCAATATCAATTAATTTATAAGCCTCTTCTATATTAATATAATTTTTTGTGTTTTCGTCATTTAAAGTATAATGAACACTATTAAACATTTGTTGTTCTCCATACAAAGTCCCTTGTGCACCATAAAAATTTTTTTCAGTTGCTCCAAACAATGGATATAGTTTTAAAAATTTTATAAATATATCTGCACCATAATTAGTTAAAATATCTCTATAAGTATTTTTTTTAAGATAAAAATCTGTTCCAAAAATATTACTACTATAAAAGTGTAGATTCATTAATTTTTTTAAAATGTTAGGATAATTTATCAATATATATGTTACTAAAGATGAATAATTATCGAAAATATCTGGATTTTCTAAAAATATCTTATTAAAGTATTCTTCATCTAGCTTATATATTGTAATCATACGTTCTAAATCAATGTTTTTTAGAATATATTTAGTTTCATCAGGGTAATAAAATTTTATTAATTCTAACATAATATGGTTATTTTGAATGTATTTAATAATATCGGGATTTTTTTTATATAATTTGTGAATAATGTTATTGGATAATTTGATATTATTAATTATGTCAATTAATTGTTCAAATGCAATAAATAAAGTAATATTTTCATCGTTAGTAATATAATTAATTAATTTTTCGTTTGAAGTCTCTTTCAATCTTTCTTTTAATAGAGGGATTAATGTTTCGCTGGTTTTATAAGCTTCAACTATATCATCTGTAGAAATTATATCTTCTAGAGAATCTTGAGAACCAATTATAATACAATTAGGGTCAAAATTTCCAATACCCATATTAATAATTTTTAATCTTAATTCTTTATTTAAAGATGGGAAAAAATCTTTCTTTTTAAATAATGATTTAAAGAAACTTGATCCTAAATTATTAGACTCTAACATTTGAAATAATAAAGAAATATGATCCTTTTCTAAATCTTTATAATATTTATAAAATAAATCTTTAAAATAATCATTATATCCAATAGGTAAACCATATTTAATACATTTTTTTAAAAATATGACATATGCATTAAAATTAGATGCTATTTGATCTTTATATTTTTTTAAAATCTTCGTTATCTCCCTGCCATTTTGAATATTTTCTAACTTTTTTAAAAGTGATTTTTCTTTCATATTTTCAAACATAATCCACCTCATATTTTTAGAATATAATTAAGCTTATTTATTACTTTAATTATCTGATTAAATTATAATATATTTTATATTTATATGCAAAATTTTACTTATAAAAGACATTAAAAATAATTTTGTGTTAAAATATAATTAGAAAATAAAATTATTAATAATTTGTAAATTAAATAAATTTATTTAGGAGATAATAAGATGACAAAAAAAGTTTCTGATAGATATAAAAAAGCATTAGTAACAGTTGCTATGGGTTTTAGAACAGAGGAAGATATTAAGAAAAATGGATTATATCGATTTACTAAAAGTGAAAAAGCTTCTTTAATAAATTTTGTAACTTCGTTGTTCAAAAAAAATAAAAGTGTTCTTTCATTAAAAGTAAGCAAAAACGGATATCGTTCAGAGCATATTAATATTGATTCAAAAGAAAAATTGAACGAATTTAAAGAAAATATAGACAATCTTTTTAGTGACGATAATGAAATTTGGGTTGTTTGTAGTTCTGTAATAGAATGTTGGAGATGTAGAATATATCTTTCTAATGATAATGAAAATGATAGAATAGAAATGGCTTATAGTTATGATGATCATATATTAGATCATATTAATTTAAATGATGATGTACCTTATATTTATTATAAAATAAAAAATAATAATTTTTTGGTTTCTGATACCAATTTGTCCGAAGAAAAAAGGCAAGAAACTCTTTTAATAATTAAAGATATATTTAAAAAATACTCAGTTAATTTTAAAAATATTAAGAATGATTTAGAGTTTATTGGTATTAATGGAATATCGTTAGACGTACGTATAAATAATGGGTATGATTTTCATGACTTTGATGTTTCTTATGAAGATATAGCGAAAGTTGTAGATTACTATTTACCTTATTAAAAAGTTTTAAATTTATTTATTATAAATTAAGGGGGTTTTTAAATGTATTCAAATATTGAAAAAACATGTAATGAAATAGAGAAGTATTTTTATATACATAAACCAATTAAAAAGAAGATATTTTTATCTTTGATAAAGTCTTTATTAATTCTTTTTAAAATATATAATTTTGATAATCCTAAAGTAAGAGCAACTATTTTTAGATTAATATATATTTATTTTAGAGAAATAGACGATATTATTGATGGAGATAAAAAACTTAAAAGTACAAATGCAAGTTTTTATGAATATAAAAAATTAGTTAATGAATATATTAATGATAGAATTCAATATGTTAAAGATGGTTATAATTCTAATAATGAACTTGATGAGATAATGAAAGTAATTTTAGAATTAGCTGAAGAGTTAAATTTGGATTTAAGAAATGATTTTATTAAATTATTAGAATGCATGTCTTTCGATTTGGAAAGAAAATGTGATTTAAAAAATGGTAAAATAAATTTTAGTTCTAGTGAAGATATAGATAAATATTTTTTTCAATATTATTATGATTCTTGTATTAAAATTGCAATTATGTTAACTGCACCAGAGAATATAGATATAAAAAATAAAAATATAAAGGATTTAGGATATGCTCAAAGAATATATTTTAATTTAGAAGATTTTTTTGAAGATTTATCGTATGGTTTAATTAATATTTCTTATCAGGATATATATAAATTTGGTATAAGTGAGCAAAGTCTTATTAATATTTCAAATTTACCTGAATATATTATAAATCAATGTAAAAATAGAGGTTTTAATAATCCT
>CANPWS010000083.1 GCA_947584955.1 uncultured Bacilli bacterium
AATTGCCCCCCCCCCATTACGTACAAATGTATGTGTATTTTTTATCATATTTTTCATGAGAGGAGCACCTTCTTTCTACTTTTTTACTACATTAATAATAACATAATATTACCACTTTATCAAGTCCTTTTATTAATCTTTTATTGCTAGCTATTAATTATTACTATAATACAAATATAATCTTCTTTTTTTAATAATTCATTTTTTCTAAAGTGATGGATTCTCAAAATTAACATTTTTCAAAAGTTATTGAAAAAATATTGACTTTTATATTTTTTATTGATATAATTACAAATGTCTTCGGGGAATTAGCTCAGTTGGCTAGAGCATCTGCCTTGCACGCAGAGGGTCAAGGGTTCGAGTCCCTTATTCTCCACCATTAATCGGGAAGTGGCTCAACTTGGTAGAGCATTTGGTTTGGGACCAAGGGGTTGCAGGTTCAAATCCTGTCTTCCCGACCATTATAGAATTTTACAAACTTTGCTTTAAAAGTTTGTTTTTTTTATAAAATAATAAAAGAGAAAAATATATTTTTTATGTATAATTTTCTCTTTTTATTTATCTTGTACCAATTTATTTACCTGCTTAAATACCATTTCAATAGATTCTTTTAAATAATCATTTACCTTATCACAAAATTTAACTGTTACACTAGTAAGTTTTGTTGTATAATCAACTTCAGTTTCAACTAAATAATCGTTTAAAGTTACATCTTTTCCATCATTTACATCCTTTTCAAACTGCTCCATCTGCTCTTTAGTAAGCACTGTTCTATTTTGAAGCTTATACTCATAATATCCAGTTTCATATATTATATATGATACTAAAAATGAAAAGAAAGCTAAAAATAACAAAAATTTAGCAACTTTAACTTTATCCATCTATCCCTCTCCTTTTATATAATAATTTAAAATATTAGCAAGAGCTTCAACTGTATTAAATACTTCATCAATATTATTTTCTACAGCACCTAATTCAATTAAAATTACATTTTCATTAATATCTTGATTATAAATACCATTAACACCCGATCCTTGTTTTTTATATATTCCTCTACTTAAACCTGGATAATATTTCTCACAAATTGTATTTATCTTATTCATATTGTCTAAATTTTTTTGATAATTACTATGTTCTAAACCTAAAACAAATAAAATTTTAGCATAATTTTTACCATTAATTGTAACCGTAGAAACACTTTTAGAAACAGAATCACGATGAAGATCTATAAAATATTTTAAAGAACTATATTTATTTATATTATCCAAAATTAATAATCTACTAGCTTTATAAGAAGATGCATGATCCCAACCATTAACTGCTAAAAAATCTGCTAAATTAGTAGTTTCAACAATAGTTGAAAGACCTAATCTATTTAATTTTTCTTTCAGTATATAACTTGCCATTAAAACATTTGGAGTAATACCATATATTTCTAAATCTTTATTACTATAATTTTCTAATTGATGTGAATTATAAATATAAATAATAGGATTATTAATATCCACAGGATTAGGATCTTCTATATATTCACTTATTTCTTTTAATTGTTCCATATTACTATAATCATCATTATATTCTATATTTATTTCTTCTTTAACATTTCCAAGTTTTAAAATAGAATTATTTAATAAAGTATTGGGATTTTTAAAATCAATGTTTAATAAATAATTAACTGTATCATTTACAACATTTACTAATTTATAATCATAAAATATATTAGAATTACCATTTTTTAAAATTAAATTTATAAATTTTTCATTAGTAATATTTTTATCATTTCTTAAAGTAAAATAAAAAGTATAAGAAAAGGTTAAATATATTATGCTAATATATAATAAATATTTTAATTTGTTTTTTTTCTTATTTTTTTTTAAATTCATTTTATTTTTTTTCTTAAACATAGACTTTCACCTAATATTATTATATGTTTATGTTTTAGTAAAACTTGTCAAAAAAAATATCATTATCATCTTTTAAATAGTTCATAACGTTTTAATTTTTTTTGAATATATTATTATAGATAGAAAGGATGATTAATATGTTTCCAAATGGATATAGTATGCCCTTTATTCCTCCTTATGGAAACATGGGGGTTGGTGCTATTGCGCCAAGAACTGGAGGACTTTTTTCTAGGTTAGCTTCACTTAGAAGTATTAATTGGCAAGGACTACTTAATAATACATCTCGTACTCTTGGTGTTATTAATCAGGCAATTCCTCTTGTTAAACAAGTTGGACCTATGTATAATAATATGAAATCAATGCTAAAAGTTGCATCACTTTTTAAAGATGAAACTGATCCTCCTAAAAAAAATAAAAATAATAGTGCTATAAAATCTAATAATAGCACTAATAATGTTAAAAAGAATACTTCTTATAATAATAATGTTAATAATTCTACTAATGTTAATAATACTAATTCTAATAATAATGAAAACTCAAACACTAACATTAATATAAATTATGATAATTCTCCAAACTTTTTTATCTAATTTGTTTTAAATCAAATTTATTAAAAAGATACTTAGCAAATATATATAATAACGATGTGTAAATAATAGTCATTATTATATTATTTAGTAGTATTTTTATAAGTAACATAATTGGATAAGTATTGTAGCTTATAATAGTTAAAATTATATATGTAAGTACATGATATAAAATAACTGATATTAATGATATTATATTTATCATTAATATGTTTTCTGGTAAAATAAAATTTAATAACTTTATAATAAAACTAATTATTAAAAATAATATTACATTTAAAAATAAAGTATTTGTATAAACGACATCGATTAGATAACTAAATATAAGTAAAAGTATATAATACTTTTTTTCATTATTAAAGTATGGATAAATAACAACAAATGAAATTAATGTATAAAGTGTAGTAAATAAATTTAAATTAGTTAATGATGAAGATAAGTAATTTGAGATAAAGCCTTCAAATAAAAAAGAAAATATTAAGATAATTATTGAAATAATCACTGGTTTTCACTCTTTCTTTTTAAAATACTTACAAAATTTATATCATCAAAATTAGCACTTGGTTTAACATTAATTATTTTGGATAAATCATAGCTATCTGTTGTTATAGATTCTACTTTACCTATTAATATTCCACTTGGAAATACTCCGCCTAATCCTGATGTATAAACTAAATCATCTACTCTTACCGTTTTTGTATTACTTATGCCTTCTATTTCTAATGTTTGATTATTATAATCATAGCCATTTATTAGTCCGTTTAATTTTTCTCCATCACTTATTATTGATACTGATATTTTATTATTACTATCACTAGTTGTAATTAATCTTATTGTAGAAGTAAATGTAGTTGTAGATATAACTTTTCCTATTAAACCATAAGAATTTATAACAGGCATATCTATAGTTATTCCACTTTTTGTTCCTTTATCAATTGTTATGGTATTATACCAATATCCTATGTTTCTGCTTACTACTGTGGCATTTAAATATTCATAATCAGTAAGTGTATAATCAATATTTAATTCTTTTTTTAATGAATCTATTTCTCTTCTAAGTTCTACGTTTTCTGCTTCTAACGACTTAGCTTTATTTATTGACATTTTTAATTTATCATTTTCTTCTTTAACATCTAAAAGGTCTTTATAATCTTCAATAATATTTGCTATAAATCTAAATGGATAATATACTACTTTTTCGGTACTTACTATTGCATCTTTTAAGAAAGATTCTACTATATTTAAATCTTTCTTTTTCTTTAATGTATAAGAAAGAACTGCTAAAACAATCATAATTAATGCTATTATGACTATAATAATATATTTTTTTTCTATATTTGCTTTACGTCTTTTGTTCATTTTATCACCATTTATATAATTATATAATATTTTCTTTTGTTTTTGAATACTATTACTATTATTTACATTTTTTTTTGTACTATAACTTAACTTAAGAAAAAAATAGGTATTATTTTCCTATTTTTAATAAATATTATATCTATTTATTTTACTTCTTTTAATAAAGCATCTTTAGCAGCTTCTTGTTCACTTATTTTTTTACTGCTTCCTTTGCCTTTTCCTAATATTATTCCATCTACTTTTACAACGGAAGTAAACTTTTTATTATGTGCTGGTCCAGTTTCTTCAACTACTTCATATACAACGCTTTTTTTTACAGTTTGAACTTTTTCTTGTAACTCTGATTTATAGTCAATTAAAAAATTTACTCCATTATCTATATATGGTAAAATTATTTCCATTGCAAATTTCATTGCAAAGTCAAATCCTTTATCTAAATATATTGCTCCAATAAAAGCTTCAAATACATCTGCTAATATAGTATCATTTACTTCTTCATTATTTCCTAATTTTATATCTAATTCAAAATTTAAATCTTTAGCATAAGTTGCACAGGCTTTTTCACAAACATAATTTGCTCGCATTTTAGTCATTGTTCCTTCTTCTAAATGTCTTGCTTTATATAAATAATCACTTATTATTATTTCTAAAACAGCATCTCCTAAAAACTCTAATCTTTCATAATTTGCATAAC
Source organism: uncultured Bacilli bacterium (assembly GCA_947584955.1). The sequence goes on from CANPWS010000083.1 coordinate 4,545, forward strand.
CTGGATTTTCATTTGTATAAGAACTATGAGTAAATGCCTGATAATATAAATTTATATTCGTAGGATTAATATCTAATTTTTCAAATATTTTCAAAGTTCTCACTTCTTTCTTTTTTATTGTATCTAAAAAAATGATAATAGTCAATAATATTATGAAATTAAAATTTTATAAATTAATAACTATTATATGTTCTTTTTTTTACTTTTGGATTATCAATATGACAAAATATTTCTTTATATCTTTTGATTAAATCAGATGCTTGATTTAAAATTTGTAATCTTTCTTTTTCTTTGGCTGTCTCTAAATAATGTAATATTTTCATTATAATAAATATTTCTTCATTACTACCATTAGGATACAATTCTTTTGCAATATGATAAAGAAGTGAGGGATGTAAACTATCTAATGTTTTTGTTGATAATAACTCATTTTTATTTATTAAATTATCTTTATTTTCTAATTCTAAAAACACTTGTGATTGTAATGTTCTTTGATGATGTTTAAACATAAATAAATTTTTTTCTTCTTCATTTGGATGATCTTCTAGTTCTAAAAATTTATTTGTTAGTGAGCAATGAACACATTCAAAAATTTTCTCACCATTTTCTTTTTCTTTGAGTATTAAAAATAAATGTTTACAATTTTTCATTTTAGCTATTTTTATTTCTGTATCTTCTTGTGATAATAATCTGTTATTTTTTATTGCTTGTGCAAGTAAATCATTAATTGGAAAATTACATACTAACATAAAAAAATCCTCCTAAAAATTATTTAAATGACTTTACCTATTTTCTTTAGCTAATTATAACATTTAAATTTTAAAATGTAAATTATAGTTTACAAATTATTTGTAGATTTTTAAGAGTTTAATAATATTTAGTTTTAAATAATTAAAATATATTTATATAAGTACTCTACTTATAACTTTTTAAGCTATTTTTTTAATCTTAATTTTTTTTAATCGTATATTTATAATTAGTAAAAAATATTCATATTCATATAATAATCATGAAAGGAGCTGAATCATCTATGAATTTTAATAATAGTTATGAAAAGGCATTAAATAAGATAAAGAAAGATAATAGTTGTAATTCTAAAGTTATATGTTGTTATAATCTTTCAAATAATAGACCTGGTCCTACGGGTCCTACTGGGCCTACTGGGCCTGCTGGTTCTAATGGTTATAGTATGAGCATT
>CANPWS010000084.1 GCA_947584955.1 uncultured Bacilli bacterium
TCATAAAGTTCATATTCTTCTTCTGATATTTTCTTAAAGCAAACCTCACATTCGAATTCTAAATTTTCTTCATTATCACCCCAAATATCATCTTCTCCATCTAAATCATTTAAATCTTCTGTTGATTTAATATCATTTTCTAATGAATTTATAATTTTTTTGACGTCAATATTACTAGTATTATTTGTTATTACTTTTGAAGAATTATAATCATTTTGTATTTCACTTGTATTGTTATTGCTGTTATCATTTGCATCTATAATTTTTCCAATAACTACTATACCAATAGCCAAACATATAACCACTACAAATAACATATCTTATCCCCTCTTTTTTATTTAAATAAGTTAAAGTTTAATCTTCTTTTTCTAAATCTTTCCACATTTCTTCTAAAGTCAATTTTTCTCCATTGGTAAATTTCTTATAATATATAATTCATTTAAAGCTCTCGTATATGCTATATACTTTTCATTTCTAGTCATATCATTTTCAATTACAATTACACTATCAAATTCAATTCCTTTAACTTGAGTAATTGTATTATAAAGAACATATTCACTATCTATTTTAACAATATTTTTTAAATTTTTAAAATTTCTTACTATTACTACAATTTTCTTTTTTTCATTTATTTTTTTTATAATAACATTACTAATTTCATTTTTTCCTATAACTTCTACTTTTTTTCCAATTATACCTATAGATAAATTGTTATATTTAAATTCTTTATTACAAAAATCTGATATTTGCTTAGTATTTCTAAAATTCTCATTAAGATTATATACTTTAAAATCAACGAATTTTTTTAAAACATTCCAATCTGTTATGCTTCTCGAAAAAATAGATTGATTAACGTCTCCATACAAATTAAAAACAGCATTATTATTTACCATTTTTAATACTCTATACTCTAGTGCATTATAATCTTGTGCTTCATCAAAACATAATAATCTATCACCATTTAATAATTCCCCAAAATGCAAATAATTAATATAAAGCATTAACAAAAGTTCAAACCTCATAAATTTATCTTTAGGAATAGTAGAATCAATTTTATGTATATCCTCTATAATTTCATTATAAAAGTCAAATGAAAAATAATAATTATTTAAAATTTTATCTTGAAGCCATCTTATTTTTTGTATCTTTTTTTCACATTTTTTTATAGAATTAGAATCTTTATACCATTTTAATCTTTGTATTTCTATTAATAATTTAGTAATCAATTCCATACTTTTTATAAGAAATATTTCAAAATACTGACTATTACTTATATTTTCAGTGTAATTAAAAATATTAGTACTAGATATTTCTTTTTTTATAGATTCAATTCTTTTTTCATATTCATTCTTTATAATATTAAAAAACTTTATACTATAAAATGACTTTATTATATCTGATTTTAATTTATTTTCATCAAAAAAGTTATCAATTTTAAAATATTCTTTATATTTATTTTTCTTTTTATAAATTGTTTCTCTAATAGATTTTATTATATAATTTCTTTCTAAATCCTTTTCATATAAACTATTAACAGTTTTTCCTATATTTTCAGATAAATTATATTTTTCATTATAATTATTATTTAATTCTAAATAATAATTATATATTGATATTTGCTCAATTTCTTGAATATCCAAATCTCTTGACAAATCACTTATAAAATTATTAAATATTTTTCCAGGTGTAATAATTTTTATTTTATTATATTCTGGAAGATAACTATTATATTTTAAATATGATAATCTATGTAATAATATCATTGTCTTTCCAGAACCAGCACATCCTTGAACTATAAAATTTTCAGAATAATTAGTTCTAATTATTTTATTTTGGTTTGATTGAATTGTATATATAATATCAGTTGCTTTATCATGATTTCTCTTTTCTAATAATGTTTGCATTAAAAAATCATCAATAACGCCTTCCTTAAAAAGATTACTATCAGCAATATAAGTATTTAAAAATCTAAATGGTTCAAACATAAATTTTCTTTTCAAAAGAACTTTATACTTATATACATCTCTTAACATTTCTTTTTTTTCATTATCATAAAAGAAATCTCCCAATGGTGATTTCCAATCTATTATAGAAATTCCATCTTTAATTTCTATAGGTCTTGTATTTTTAGAAATATAAAATTTTTCATAATAATCTTCATCTTCATATTTTGTATCTAAGTCCATTCTTGCAAAATATGATTTACTACGTTCTTTTGCATAGTCATAAAATTCCAATTCTTCTTTTAAACTTTTATCTTCATCAGAGTATGAAGATAAAATTGATTTTAAATCCTCTTCAGTAATTTTTACAGTATTAGGACGTAATGATTTAATATATTCTAATCTTTTTTTCTTTTTTATTTTTTCATCTTTTATTCTATTTTTTATATTTTTAGCATATTTTGAATAGTCCTCATCTTCTAGAAGTTCATTAGCAGTTTTATAGCAATCTCCTTCTTTAAAAAACAATTGAATTCCTATATCATCAAAAGAAAATGATAAATCCTCTTCTTTTGTTACAACCTTATTATCAGAACCATGATTATATATTATATATAATTTCTTTTGGTATTTTACAACGATTTGATTTTCATTTATAAGTTTAATTACATATATTTTATTGTCTATACCATATATTGTATCATTAATTTCTAAATTCTTTTTCGTTTTTTTATCTGTATCATTTTCATACTCATCATCTTCTTCATCATACTCGTTATCTTTATTTTTATATTCATATTCGCTTTCTTCATCGTAGTACTTGTTATCTTCACTATTAAAATTGTTTTTTAAATAATTCATGTATTCTTCATCGTTCTTTAAAGCATCACTTGCATATTCTATGCTTTTATTATTTATTTTAAAAACTTTTAATATAAATTTTTTATCATTAAGTAATTCATCATTTGCATATTTTAATGAATTATAATTTTTATTAACAGCTTGTAGCATAAATTCTTTATTGCTTTTTAGTTCATCGCTTGCAAATGATAAGGCATTATAGTCTATATCTATAAACTGCATTAAAAGTTCTTTGTCATTTTTCAATCTATCTTTGAATTCGTTACTTGTATATTTTAAACACCAATATCCTGTTTCAATCGCTAGTAATAGATTAAAACCTTTTTTAGTTTCAGTTCTTATATTTTTATTTTTAAAATCTTTTTTTAGGTTTTCCATCACTTGCAACATAAATTCTTTATTTTCCAGCAATTCCTTACTTGCATATTCCAATAAATTAGCATCTTTTTTTATAACTTGCAGCATAAACTCTTTGTTATTTCTTAGTTCATCACTTACATACTCTAAATATAAACTTTTTTCATCTTGAATAATTTGCAATATAAATTCTTTATTATTCTTTAATTCGTCACTTGCATATTGCATACAATTTCCATATCTACACTTAAAATCAATGGTTATTTTATTATTTAATATTGCAGTAAGATACTCGATATATGTATTATTTAAAATATTCATAATATTAAGCAAAAAATCTTTATCATTTTTTAGTTCATCACTTGCATATTGAAGACACCAACTACCTCTTTCTTGAATAGCTCGAAGCATAAATTCTTTATTATTTTTAATCCCATCACTTGCATATTGCAATGCAGTAAGATTTTCTCTAACAGCTTCTAATACAACATCTTCATCATTTTTTAATTCATCACTTGCATATCTTAACATTGTACCAACTTTACTAACTATTAAAATCATTATATTTTTATTAGATGTAATATTATTTATATCATAATTTGATACATTTCCTAATATATTTAAAGCTAATTGAATAAAATTTATATCATTTTTCAATTTAGCACTAATATCATTTATAGCTCTACCATCTATTTCAATAGCTTTCAACATAAGCATTCTATCTTCTTTTAATTCATCACTTAAATTTTCAAATATAGAATTAGTTAACCATGAAAAAACCACATTTAGTGTATTATTTTCAAATTTTCCTATATTCAAATAAACATTTTTGGTAATCGAATATAATATTTCTAAATCTTTTTTCGTATTTAATGTAGTATCAAATTTATTAAGTTTACATTTAAGACCTTTTAATAACTCCAATTTAACATCTACTTGAGTTTTCATTATTTCACAAACATGTTTTAAACACATTTTTTCTAATTCTATTGTTTCAGTCATATATTTTTCATCATTTTTTTGCTCATTGCTTATATTTTTTAAAAAATCATGAAAATATTCTATTGTTTTTATTGCTATTTTTCTATTATTAATTAACTTATTACCAATGTACTTTAAGCATCTTGTGTCAATTTGAATAGCTTTAAGCATAAAATCTTCATCATTTTTTAGTTCATCGCTTACATATTGTAAACATGAGCTACCTTTTTCTTTTATTGTTTGCAAAACATTTTCTTTGTCATAATTTAAATTATCAGTATTAGTTATTTCATTAAATTCATTTTCTATTTTTTTAGTTTCATATTTTGTACTATTATATAATGTTTTTTCTTCATATAAATCAGATTTTTCAACATCCTTATTTCTTTCTTTTCCCTCAACTTCATATTCTAAAAAATTATTATATCGACTATTATATTGGCTATAATATATATCATTCGAACTATTACTATAAGACAAAGCATCCTTAAAATCATTCCAATCAGAAAAATCTTTTAATTTATTTTTTAAGAAAACATTTTCAGATAAATATTCCCACAAACTATGTGTTTCAACTTTTAATTTATATGCTGAATTATCTGAATATTTTTCAAGTTTAGATTCCCATCCGTCTTTTGGTTTCATATTATAGGTAAAGCAATATTTGACTATATAACCTTCGATTTTTTCTAATACTTCCTTACTTTTTATATGAAGACCAATTTCAATTATTTGCAGTGCCTCTTTTATATCTATATAACGTGAAGAAAAATGTTGTACATTAAAAATCCATTTTTGATAAATATCTTGTAAAGTTATACAATTATCTATATTAACTTTTAGCAGCTTAGATATATCTTGGTCTTCTTCTCTAATTAGATATGAAATAAGTCTCCACCCTTTATTATTTCTATTCGCAGATAATTTTCTTTTAGATACTGCCAAAGAAATTCTACTATTATACTTAAATATTACTAATATTTGATATGGTATGATAGTCAATAATATTGAATAAATATCATATATAGCACGATAATCATTGACATCAATTTCTAATATTTGAATTTCGGGACACGTCTCATCAGCTTCTTTATTTATATTTTCAACTTTAATTGAATACATTATATATGTATTATTGACAAATTTATCAATAATTTCTTTATCTTCTACATTTGATAATTGTTGTTTTAATATAATCTCTTTATTTATCTCTTTACCTACATAAGATGACTTAAAAATATCAAATATTTCATCATAATTCATAATTTATATTACTACAAATATTTCTTATATAATGCTTAATCATTCGTATATTTATATATTGCAGTTATACCTCCTTTGCGTATTAAATTCATTATGTAATAAACCAAACCTTATACTTTTGTTAATATATCTATTAAAGATTGATATGAGTCAACAACACCATATTTAACATTATCTTTACAAATTGTTTGAAAATGTTTTTTAGCACATTCTGTTTTTACTTTTTCTACTCCTCTTAATTCTGCTGATGACATATTTCCTTTGGTTTCAGCAATAAAGTATATATATTTAAAATCA
>CANPWS010000085.1 GCA_947584955.1 uncultured Bacilli bacterium
GAAGCATGGAATTTATATTATGCTAAGAAAGAAGGTCATGATTCTGGATATAATGAGGGACATAGTTTAGGATATAGCGAAGGACATGATTCTGGCTATAACGAAGGACATAGTTTAGGATATAGTGAAGGACAAAAGTTTGGATATAACGAAGGACAAAAATTCGGATACAGCGAAGGACATAAATCTGGATAACAGCGAAGGGCAAAAATTTGGATATAATGAAGGCTTAATGACAACTATTGAGGGCATGTTAAAAGAAAATATTTCCTTAAAAACAATTAGCAAAATAACTGGTAAGGGCAAAGATGAAATATTAAAAATTAAAAATGAAATGCTAAATTAAATTTAACAAAAAGTTCTTCAAGACTATGGAGATTTGATAGAAAAATTAGACTAAAATTTTATAGTCTAATTTTTTTTCAAAATAATATAAAATCCAGAATAATGATAATAACAAATATATTTAGAAAAGAAAATACTATACAAAGTATAGTACTTCCAAAATATGTGTTAAATTTTATTTACGTTTCCATAGTCTTGAAGAACCACTATTTCTTTTCTAATTTTTTTATAAATTTAATACTATCATTTAAATAGAAATAACTTCCTAATATATCTTCGGCTGTTGTATTCATACATTTAATTACATAGTTATTATTTTCTTTTTTTATTGTATATATTTTATCATTTCTTTTTATAGTATTTAAATATTCTTCTAAAATTCCCTTTCTTAAGCTTAATATATCTGTAGTTATTTTTTCATAATGTGCTGTATCTAATACAATATATTTTTCTATTTTTAAACTATCTAATTTTTCTAACGGTATCATTTGTTTTACTTGATTATATATTTCTTCTAAAGAAAAATTACAATTTAAAGATGACATTTGTTTAAACAGAAAATTTTCATCTGCTATTTTTTCTTCAGAGATTTCTATTTCTAATCCTAAATTATCATCTTGAATATTCATTATTTTATTATATCCTTGACTTATAAAATGTTTATTAACTGTATTTTCAATTTGCACTTTTTCTAATAAAATTAATTTAATAAATATATTATCTCTTTCGTTAGTAATAGCATAACTATATTTGTCCATTCCAACAAAAATATTTAATATATTATCATAATTATATGCATAATCTTCTAACTGATATTGACATAGTTTTTTATTATTTTGGTATAAAGTAAATCTATTATTTTTACTTCTTTTTGATAAAACCGTTTTATCTTCTTTGATATTAAAAATTTTTTTTAATATATTAATTATATTATTTTCATTTTCTTCTTTGTCATTTTTTGGTATTATAATAATTTTTTCCATTTAATTAATTCTCCTACTACTAATACCTCTTTTTTAATCTTTTTTAGCACATAATTTATTTATTTTTATTCCTTTTTTAGAAAACTTTTCTTCATACTCAGTCTTTATATTGAAAACATTTTCACTATGTAAATCATTTGTTAAATAATATATATTATATCCATTTTCTGTAAGAGTTTCTTTTGAATATTCAAATAGATTTATATTGTCTGTTTTCATTTCTATTATTTTCTCTTTTTTAAATATTTTATTATATAAATTTAGAAAATTAGGACTTGTTAGTCTTCTTTTAGCATGTCTATCTTTAGGCCAAGGATCTGAGAAATTAAGATATATTTTATCTATTTCTTTTTCAAATACTTTGTCTATATTTATTGCATCTAATCTTAATAATTTTAAATTTGGTATATCTAGTTCATTACTTTTTTGTATTGCTCTTACTAAAACGCTATCATATTTTTCTATGCCTATAAAATTAATATCTGGATATTTTAAGGCACTATTTATAATGTAATCTCCTTTCCCCATTCCTATTTCTATATATATCTTATTATTATTTTTAAATACTTTATTCCATTTATTTTTATATTCGTATGGATTATCGATATAATATTTCCCTTTTTCTATTATTTCTTTTGCACCTTTTACATTTTTTAATCTCATTACACTTCTCCTGTTATTTTTCTTTATAATATGTAGTATTTATTATCATTCCTAGTACAAAGACATATGATAATACATATAACCATATCATTAGGATTATTATACTGGATAAATTTCCATATAATATATCATAATTAGCAAAATATTCTAAATAATAACCAAAAATTAATGATGAAGATATCCATAACATTGATGTAAACATAGCCCCCGCAGTAGTATGACTACTTTTTACTTTTTTTGATGGTGATATTGTATATATAAGCTTTATATCAAAGAATAATATTAACGCAGTAAATGGCCATTTAACAGCATTTACTACTAATATTAATTCATCTGTAATACCAGAAAATATTTTACTATTTTGTAAAAGTAATAGTATGTTTTCTCCAAATATTGGTACTACTAATAAGAATATTAATAAGATTAAGATATTTAATAATATTATTACTGATTTTATTCTATCTTTAATAATATCTGAATCTTTAACATTATATAAATTATTGGCAGTCTTTACAATTGCATATGTTCCCCTACTAGCACCAATAAAAGCAATTATATTAAATATTCCAACATTAGTATCAAATCCTTTACCTGATACTATTTCAACTAAAAAATTAGCAATTTTATGTGGTAACATTTCATTAATTAATGTTGTAACTCTATCTATTGAAACATTAAAGGAAGACGCCATTAATACAATTAATGTTAATATTGGTATAATAGCTAATACAAAATAGTAAGTCAAACTAGCTGGTAAAAATCCTAATTCGTCTTTTTTTAAAAGAGTGCTAACTTTTTTTAATTTTTCTATCATTTTCCCCTCATAATTTTATTCTTTATTTTTTTCTTTTGATTTTCTCATTTCAAGTGTTGCTTCATTTATTGCATCATCTACTGTTTTTATATCATCTGTTATCATACTATAACCTATACTTGCTCCAAATCCATATGGTAATTCTTTTAACTCTTTTGAAATTTTTCTTGTATATGCAATTACTTCTTTTTCTGAATAACCTACCATATATATTAAAAATTCATTTCCATCTGTTCTCATTATATCAGTATTTTCTAACTGATTTACAATTAAGATATTTGCAGCTTTACTGATAACATTGTCTCCTTCTTCATGTCCATGATTATCATTTACATATTTTATATTATTTAAATCTATTACAACAAAGCTTTGTGGATATATTACATTTTCATCCCATTTTGCTATATTATAATTTAAATAATTTCTATTTTTTAATGAAGTCATTGCATCTATAAATTTCAATTTTTCATCTTTCTTAATTACTTTATCTTTTCTATTTTTCTTTTTATTAAATAATATTACTGCTAAAATTACTACTGCTAAAATAATTACTACTAAAATATATTTTAATATATTTCCTATATTATTTGTAATATAACTTTCACTTATATTATATTTATAGCGATAATTATTATAATTAAGTGTTGTTACATAAAAATCAAATAGTGTCATAAATGTTGAATTTTTATTTACATCTCTCATTACAAAATTATAATCATTTGGTAAATATCCACTATATATTACATTATATTCTTCTAATTTTGTATTTCTATAATAATTATACGTTTCTTTATTCATTGCTACTATTAAATTAGAATTGACATTTCTAATTAATTCATCTGTATTATTGTATCCTTTAGCTATTGCTCCATTTCTATTTAAATAGTCATATAAATAAGTATTAGTTACAGTATATACTTCTTTATCTTTTAAACTTCTTATTGTATTTAAATATTTATCACTTTTAGATAATATAACATATTCTTGTTTAAAAAGATTGTGAGTAGGAACTATATCTACATTAACTCCACTTGTATTAAAATTTCCAAATGCTAAATCTACTTCACCACTTGATAATGCTTGTTTCAAGCTTGCTACATCATTATATCTAACAGTTTTAAAATCAACGTTAAATAAATCTTCAAATCCACTTAAATAGTTAGATATAATTCCTCCAAATAAATTATCTTCTTTTGATTCAAAAGGTATATTTGTAACATATCCATAAACATATGAATTAGCATTATAGCTCATTTTTTCTTCTTCACTTATTTCTTTTTCTCTAAAAAATAACTCTGTAAAATTTTTCTTATAAATTTCATCGTATGATTCTTCTTTATATTTTTTAGTATATTTATTTAAGATATTAAGTAATGTTTTATTATCTTTAATTGTTATTACGTATTTTTTTGTTACATCTTCTAAATGATATACTATTTTTAAATCATTATCTAATATTTCTTTTAAATATTGATTAAATGGTACTAAGATATAATCTATTTCTTCATCATTTTCTGCTTCAATTAATTCATCTATATTTTTGTATGTTTTGTATGATAAATTATTTGCTTCAGCTAGATAAAAACTAGCTAATGATACATCTTCAGAAAATACTCCAAGTTTTGCTTGTGATAAATTTTCAGCTTGATTTATTACTTGATCTTTTTTAGAAACTATTACATATGCATCTTCATATAACAAAATATCATTATCAGATAATTTTTCATCACTATTAAGTATTTTAAAAGAAAAGTTTTTCAAAGTTTTAGTATTATCTATATCTTCTAGTAAATAAGATACTTTATTAAATTTTATTCCATAATCTTCTGTAAAGCTATCTAAATAATCAAAAATTATTCCATTTCCACTTTGTCCAAATATTGATACATCATTATATACACTTACATCTATTATATTATTTTCGTTTTCATTTAGCCATTTTTTTTCTAATATTGAAAAGCTTGAATCATCTTTACTATAATTTAATATAAAAATTAAAAACGATACTATAAATATTATTCCTACTATTATTAATATTATTATTTTATTATTTCTTTTTTTCATTTTATATCACCTAACTTTTAGACCAAGAGATTGCATCCTTTAAAGGGTGTTTTGTACCTGCTATTACTTTAGTTTCTTTAGTTCCTTCTTCATTTTCAGTCTCCCAACTTATTAAATAGCTTATATTATAAAATTTTAATTCTTCTTCACTAAATAATTCTAGCAAGCTTGTTGATAAGTTTTTAGCATCATCTACTGTTAAGGTATTTGTAGCTTTGAAATCTATATAAACTATTTTACCTTGTATTCTAACTGTTGCATCTTGAACATTTTCATTTTCTAATATTTTATCTTCTACACTTTTTAGAAAAGAACTAGTTAGTTTTACTTCTTCAATTCCATCTAATCTATTACCATATTTTCCGCTTCCATTATTTCCCATAAATAAACTTACAAATAATATTATTAAAATTATAAGTAATAGTAATACAAGTCCTAATAAAATAGATAGTCCTTTATGCTTATTTATAAATTTAATCATTTTTTTCACATCCCTTTTGCTTAATTATACTATATAATTTTTTTTTTATCAATATTTGAAAATAAAAGTACATTTTTTTTATTTTTATCTAGTCTATCTAAATTTAAAAATGTAAAATTAGTGTAAATTTATTTTATGTAAGTCTTAATATTAAAAGCACTATAAATAATTGTATATATTTTATAGTGCTTTATTTTTAATAGACAATAAGTGATGAGCGGGAATTATG
>CANPWS010000086.1 GCA_947584955.1 uncultured Bacilli bacterium
ATTTAAAACAGTATCCATCATACCAGGCATACTAGCTCTAGCCCCACTTCTTACAGATACTAAAAGTGGATTTGTTAAATCTCCCATCTTTTTTCCAGTTATTTTTTCTAGTTCTTCTAATTTTTCAAAAATCTGCATTTTTACTTCTTCAGAGATTACTTTACCATCATCATAATATTTATTACATGCTTCTGTAGTAACAGTAAATCCTCTTGGTACTGGTAATCCAATAGACATCATTTCTGCTAGATTAGCACCTTTACCACCAAGTAAATTACGCATATCTTTGTTACCTTCTGAAAAGGCATAAACGTATTTTGTCATAATATCTTCCTTTCTTTTAGTCAATTATTATCTTAACAAAAAAAAATTATGTAATCAATACTATTACATAAATTTTACGGTAAGCTTGACAATTTAATAGTAATAACTACATGTTTTATTCTTAGGAATATACAATACTTTATTAGAGCTATCTTTCTTTAAACTGTTTCCTGAATCAATAATTTCATAACTAAAATTTTTACTTTTACATTCTAAAGTTATATGCACACTAATTTGATTTGTTTGTAATGAAGCATCAGTACAAAAATTTTTAGTAGCATTTTTTACATACCCCTCAGAAATTAAAGTACTTAAAGTTACTGTTGCATATATTTTTTTAGTATTATAATTACTATCTGTCGGCATACAACTTGCTCCACTAGCTCCAAAAGTATTACCAAAATTTAAAGTATATCTATTATCAGATGTATATTCTTTACCAGCTTCTAATATTGAATCTAATGTACTATTATAATTTTCTGCTTTGTTTCTATTCATAACTCTAATTACATTTGGTGTTGCAAAAAGAGCAATTAATGCTAATATTGCTACTACCATTACTAATTCAATTAATGTAAAACCTTTATTATTCATAATTCACCATCCTAACGAATTTTTAATATTTTGGTTTAAATATTAATTCTACTTTTTCATTATTTATAACTATACCTTCTTCTATACTTTGACTTTCTAAATATCCATAGCCTTCATAAGTATAATCTATATTTAAAAAGTCTAATATTGTTGTTACTTCTTTAAAAGATTTACCTATTAAATTAGGCATTACTTTTGTAGCATTATTTGTAAGAAGTATTACTAAATCACTACTTGATATTATACTAGAAGAAGCCGGATATTGATTGATTATTTTGTCGCCATTACCTAATATTAAGTATTTTATTTCATGACTTTCTAATTCTTCTTTAATAGTATTTGTACTTTTATTTATATAATTTTCTAATTTATATATATTTTCAGTATCAGCATCTTCTTTTATATTTAAATATTTACTAGTATTAATTACTACTTCTTTTACCATATTTACTAAATAATTAGTTGTATCTTTTGGTTTTTTTAAAGCTGTATATATTATAAGTTCTGGATTTTCTCCTGGATATAATCCTGAAAATGAATAAATATAATCTGCTTCCCCATCCATATAAGTTCCTTTTTCATAGTCATATATTTGAGCTGTTCCTGTTTTTCCTATTAAATCATAACCATCCATATAATAAGCATAACCAGTTGCTATACTACTATCTGGTTGTACAACGCTTCTTAATAATTCTTTCATTTTATTTGTTGTTTTACTGCTTACTATATTTTTTTCTTTTTGAGTTTTAGCTTGATATACAACTTTATCTGTATCATTATCAACAATTTTATCTACAATATATGGCTTTAACATATCTCCATCATTTGCTATTATTGATAAAGCTTGTATATGCTGAATTGGTGTTGTTGTAATTCCTTGCCCATATCCTGCGGTTGCAGCTTCTATATCATATTTAAAATCTATACTACCACTATATTCTCTAGACATTGTAAATCCTGTTTTAGCTCCAAATCCATATTTTTCATAACAAGCTCTTAATTCTTCTTTACTAATTACTTTTTCTAGTAAATTAGCTACAGCTATATTTGAAGATAATGCAAAACCTTTATCGTATGATAAGAAACCCCATCCTACTTTGTTCCAGTCTCTTATAGTAACTGTATCATTATCGATTTCAGATTCATATGTTTTACTACCTGATTCATATGTATCTGTTCCATTATATTTTCCAGATTCTATTGCACACATGTAACTAAATACTTTCATTGTTGAACCTGGTTCATAAGCATTACTTATTATTGGATCTAAATATGATGTCATATTTCTTAAATTAGGATCAAAGCTTGGTGTTGAAGAATAGCCTAATATTGCTCCTGTTTTAGCATTGGCTACTGCCATTAATACCCATTCAGCTTCTGATTCTTGTTGGGCTTTCTTAACTGCATTTTCAATAAATAATTGAATATTATTATCAATTGTTAAATAAATATCATTACCATCATCAGCGTCTTCTATATACTCTCTTCCATTTGCTATTCTATAACCATATCTATCTTTTTCATAGGTAATAAATCCTTCTTTTCCTGTTAATTCATCATTAAAATATTCTTCTATTCCAAGTTCCCCACTTATATAATTTTTATTATTATCATTTGTTTTATTTATCGTATATCCTAACATATATGAAGCAAAATCACCATTTGGATAATATCTTTTTGTACTTTTTATAAAATCAATTCCTGGTAAATTTAAATTTTTTATAGTTTCCATTTGAATTTGACTTAAATTTCTTCCACCTGGGCCTAATTCTACTTGATAAGCATCTTTACTTAAAAGATTTACTAATACTTCTTCATCCATATTTAAATAGGGAGCTAATGTTTTAGCAGTATTTTCAATATCTTTTACATGATTTAATTTTTCACTATTTTCACTTCTTGTCTCATCTAAATAAGCTATTACAGTATAACTTGCAACATCTTGTGCTAAAACATTACCATTTATATCAAATATACTTCCTCTTACTGGTTCAATAACTTCTTCTTTTATATTTCTTTTTTCAATGAAAGCACTTATTGTAATATCATTTACTTTATAATCTACTAAACATAAATAACATATTCTTCCTATAAAAATTAATAGTAAAAAAGAGACTGCAACAAATATTTTCTTACTTACCATAATTTTATTTGTATTTATCTCTTTTTTCATTTTATCACCTATTCTATAGTTTTTATATTTTCATTATTATAAGCAAGTCCCATATCAGATGATACATTCTGAATATTTTCAAGTGATGCCATTTCATTTATTTTCATGACAAGACTTTGATTTTCTTCTTCTTTTTTGTCTACTTGCTCTTTTAATTTTTGAACTTCTAAATTTATTTTAGCAAGTGATGTTTGGCCAAAAACAATACCTATTATTAATAATATTGTTAATAAAACAAATGATTTATATAATAATCTTTCTATTTTTGTTAGATGTCTTTTTTTATTTTTAGCCATAATATCACCTTTATTTCTTTTCTGCCACCCTTAATCTAGCACTTCTTGCTCTTTTATTTTCTGCAAGTTCTTTTTTGCTAGGTGTTATTCCTTTTTCTATTATTTGTAATTTTGGTTCAAATTCTTTAGGTATAAATGGTAACTTTTTTACCATTGGATCTACTTCACTGTATTTTTTGAATATTTTTTTTACTATTTTGTCTTCTAGTGAATGAAAGGATATTACACATATTCTTCCTTTTTTATCAAGCATTTCTATTGCGTCTTCTAAGGCTTTTGGTAATACTTCTAACTCTCTATTTACTTCTATCCTTATTGCTTGAAATACGCATCTTGCTGGATGATGATCTCTTCTTACTTTTTCTGGAACACTAGATTTTATTATTTCAGCAAGTTCTAACGTTGTTTCTATATTTTTGTTTTCTCTATATTTTACTATATTCTTTGCTATACTACTTGAATATTTTTCTTCACCATATTTATAAAATATTTCTTTTAATTTTTCATAACTGTATTCATTTACAACGTTATATGCTGACAATGGATTATCTTTATCCATTCTCATATCTAATTTAGCATCTTTATGAAAACTAAATCCTCTTTCTTTATTATCTAACTGATATGAACTTACTCCTAAGTCAAATAATATTCCATTTATTTTTTTTACATTTCTTTTATTAAGTTCTTTTTTTAAGTTTTCAAAATTACACTTAATTATTTCAAAATTTTTTCCAATTTTTTCAAGTCTTTCTTTGCTATATTTTATTGCTTCTTCATCTTGATCAATTGCATATAAAAATCCTTTTTTATTTTTTTCTAAGATCTTTGATGAATGCCCCCCAAATCCCAAGGTAGCATCAACATAAACTCCACCGTTCTCAATTTTTAACATTTTTATAGCTTCTTCTAGTAAAACACTTTTATGCATCTTCAAATCCCCCATCAAATAAGTTTTCTGCAGCTAAAGATAATTCTATATTGTCTTCGATTTCTTCTTTATATCTTTCTTCTGCCCAAATTTCTAAGCGATCATTTACCCCAATGATTACACATTCTTTTTGGATTTTTGCATATTCAATTAATGAGTTTATTAAGTTGATTCTACCTTGTTTATCAAGTTCATAAATAGAAGCAGCGGATAAGAAAAATCTTGTAAAACTTCTTGCATCTTTCTTTGTAAATGGAAGGGTTTTTAATTTGTTTATGATTTTTTCCCATTCTTTTAATGAATAAACGAATAAGCAACCATCAAGACCTCTAGTAACGACAAATTTTTCTCCTAATTCTTCGCGGAATTTTGCTGGAATTATTAATCTTTTTTTTTCATCTAAAGTATGATGATATTCTCCCATCAACATATTAACTCCCCACTTTCTTCCACTTAGTGCCACTTTCTATGATTAAATTGTACTATTATTTTATTTTTTTGTAAATACTTTTTACTTTACTTTACAAAAAGTATACAAAAATATAGTTTATAATTTTAATTTATTTTTATAAACTATATTTTTATTAATATTTTATTATTTATTGTTCTACTCTAAATGGATTGGTTATTTCGCCCGTTCCATATTTTAAGGAATCTGATTTTAGTGATATGACTGGTTTTATTCCCATATTACCATTTCCCCAATTACTTCTAAAATATCCACTACTATCAGCATTAAATACATGATTATGTTTAACAGAATCAAAATAAGAAGGAGTCATGGTCCAATAATTAAAGCCTGTATATAAATAATAAAATCTATTAGCATTTTGTCCTATTTTATTATCATTTTCAATACCACCACCAGCAAGCATAATTTCATCTGCTGTTATTAATCCTATAGGATAAGTTAAGGCTCCATTTCCCATATCAGCACTTACTGTAAATTTATCATTATCTTGTGGGCACTTAAATGTCGGAGCTGAATACATTCTATCATTAAATGCATAATATGATTGTATTTTCCCATATCCATAATTTTCTTTATTTTCACCTATTATTAAACTTCGATCATTACAATATATTGCATCTTCTATATATTTTTCATACGGAGTATCTTTTATATTTTTTTCATACCATGCATCTATCTTGGCTTTTATTGTACTATTATGACTATTTTCATGGGCTTTGTCATAAGATGTTGCTCCTACTTCTCCATACATATATCCCATATA
>CANPWS010000087.1 GCA_947584955.1 uncultured Bacilli bacterium
TAAGAAGTAAAGATGAAGCTGAAACAATTAAAGAAGTAACTTCATTAGTAAAAAATGGTTATAAAGAAATAGTATTAACGGGAATTCATACTGGAAAATATGGAATAGAAAAAAATACTAATTTAGAAAGTTTATTATATAAATTAGTAGAAATTCCAGGTATTTTTAGAATTAGACTTTCTTCAATAGAAATAAATGAAGTTACTGATGGAATTATAGAATTAATAAAAAATAATAAAATAATGGCTAAACATTTACATATACCACTTCAATCTGGATGTGATAGAATATTAAAATTAATGAATCGTAAATATGATTTAAATTATTATATAAATAAAATAGAAAAAATAAGAAAAATAATACCAGATATTTCAATAACAACAGATTTAATTGTAGGTTTTCCTAGCGAAAATGAAGAAGATTTTCAAGAAACATTAAATACTTTAGAAAAAATTAAATTTACTAAAATACATACATTTCCATATTCAAAAAGAGAAGGAACAGTAGCTGAAAAAATGTCAAATCAAATAGATTTACAGACAAAGAAGGAAAGAGTAAGAAAAGTAATTGAAATATCTAATAAATATGAATTAGACTTTTACAAAAAAAATATTGATAAAGAATATGAAGTAGTAACAGAAATTAGAAATAATAAGACTTGTACAGGATATACTTCAAATTATATGCCAGTTATAATAAATAAAAGTATAAAAAATGAAATAGTTAATATAAAAATAGAAAAAGTATCTGATGATAGAAAAATTTATGGTTTTATTACATAATTATGTAAACTAAAAATATTTAAAAAGCAAGGTAGTCAGCAATTTACTTAACTTTCTGTTAACTTTTTAAAAAAATTTAGCAAAATTACTTTCAAAAATATAATTTTTGTGATATTATAATTGAGAAGAAAAAAGGAGGAAATTTGATGGAAGAGATTGAAATAAAGGAATTATTGAGGTATTATGTAAAAAAAATACCTATGATAATAGTAATAGGATTATTATGCCTTATAATAGGTTATTTATATACAGGTTATATTAAAAAACCATTGTATAAAGGAGAAACAACATTAGTACTTGTAAAAAGTGAAGGAAATGGAGAAGTTGTTACACAAAATGATATAGTTTTAAATCAAAAATTGGTATCAACTTATAGTGTAGTTATTAAAAGTAAAAGAGTTTTAAAACAAGTTAAAGAAAGATTAAACTTAGAAGAAAGCGTATCTGAAATTGCTAAAAAGATAGAAGTAAGTAATCAAAATGATACTGAAATAATAAAAATAAGTGTCTCAGATGAAAGTGGAAATAAGGCTGCAATTATTGCAAATACAATTGGTGAAGTATTTACAGAAGAAATCAAGGAAATATATAAGTTAGAAAATGTAGCAACAATCGATGAAGCTGAAGAAGAAACTGTTGCTTATAACATTGATGTAGTAAAAAGTAGTGCTATAAGTATGATTGGTGGTATGATAATAGCAATAGGAATATTATTTATAAGTTATTATTTTGATACTACTATTAAAAGTAGTGAAGAAATTGAAAAAAGACTTGGTGTTGCCGTTATTGGTAATATTCCTTTAACAGGAAAGAAAGAAAGGTGATTTTTGTCTTATGGATGAAATAGTTGTTGTTGATAGACCTACGTCTAGTTTTAGTGAAGAAATAAAAAGAGTTAGAACTAATCTTAAATTTTCATCTATTAATGAAGATATGAAAGTAGTTATGATTACATCTTCTTTACCAGGTGAAGGAAAAAGTTTTGTTTCAGCTAATCTTGCTGCAGCTTTTGCACAAGCTGAAGAAAAAGTACTTTTAATAGATTGTGATTTAAGAAAAGGAAGAATAAAAAAAATATTTAATATTCCTTCTAAAAAATCAGGATTATCTAACTTATTAATAGATAAAAAATGGAAAGAAAAATATTATGAATATATAAGAAAAACAAAAATTGATAATTTGTATGTTATTACTACAGGTTCTTATCCTCCAAATCCTTCAGAACTTCTTGCAAGTGAAAGATTTGAAAAATTATTGGAAAAATTAAAAGAAAGTTTTGATATTATAATTCTTGATTGTCCTCCAGTTACTGGACTTAATGATGCACTTGTTGTTTCATCTCGTGCTGATGTTTCTGTTATTGTAGCAAGATACAAAAAAACAAAAATGGAAATTCTTGAAAAAACTAAAAAGTCTATTGAAAATATTGGATCAAAAATAGCAGGTGTAATTTTAAATCAATGTGCTGTTAGAGAAAATAACTATTACTATTATGGTCATTATTATCAATCAGATGAATCTGCAGAAAAATCATCATCAACAGTTAAAAATACTAATGTTAAAGAGAAAACGTCTGCAAAAGATAAAAAAGAAGGAAAGAGCAGTGAAAGACATTCATAGCCATATTTTATTTGGTATTGATGATGGTAGTCAGTCTTTAGAGGAGAGTATAGCTATTATTCAAAATGCTGTTGATAATGGTTATACAGATGTTATATTAACACCTCATTATCGTGAATCACAAAATTATATATGTGATAATAGAACTAAACGTCTTTTATTTGCAAATCTTAAAAATCAAGTAGAAGCTAGAGGTCTTCCTATTAATCTTTATTTAGGTAATGAAGTTACAATAGATGATGATTTCTTTTATAACTTACAGACTGCTCAGTTAGAAAGTTTAAATAACTCTAAATATATGCTTCTTGAACTTCCTTTTTCTGGTAGACTTTCTAATTTAGATGCTACTATTAGAAAATTACGTTCTTTAGGATGTACACCAATTATTGCTCATCCAGAAAGATATGAAGATTATAGAGATTTTGACGAATTAGAGCATTTATTATGTCTTGGCGTTTTATTCCAGGGTAATATAGCTAGTTTGTATGGAAAATATGGACCTAAAGCTAAATTACAGTTAGAAGAAATGCTAAAAAGACATATGATTCATTTTTTAGGATCAGATGTACATTCTAAGCATAATTCTACTTATGCAAGAGCATCTTCCATTAGGTCTAAAGTTTTAGAACTTACTGGTAGTGCAGAGATGGTAGATGATTTATTTGATAATAATATTTTAAAAGTTATCAATGACTTAACTATCTATCCTTATCCTATCAGAAAATTTAAAAGAAAAATAAACCTTACAAAGGTATTTAATAAAAATAGGGGAGTTGAAAATTATGAATGAATCAATAGATATCCAAGAATCTAGTGTTAAAATTATTGAAAGTAGTAAATTAAAAAATAAAGAAAATTTTTGATATATTTTTAGGATTAAGATGAAAGATTAAAACTTTAATATTTTTATGTAAAAAATATGTCTCTTATTCTTGATATAAAGTGCATCTTTAAAACTGTTAAAGTTGTATTTGAGAAAACTGGTGCAAAGTAAATATATTGTATTTGTATCTTTTTTCTTTCAAAATATCAATAGAAATTGATATTTCAATTAAAATATTGTGCAGTATTTAATAACGAAATATATAAAAAATTTTGTAAACTCACAAAAATAATATTTATAGTGAATATTTTTTCAGTAGATGATAAATTTATTGAAAAAAATCATATTGGATAATTATAAAAAAAATTGCAAAAGCATATTGAATAAATTCTTATCAAGTAAAATTCATTAGATGAATTAAAAAACTAATAAAAACTTATAATAAAATGTTTCCTACTTTAATAGAAATAAAATTAAATATTGGAACAAAAGCATATCCAGAGACTTGTTTTGGTTAAGAAATGTATAATCAATTGCCATATATTAAAGAGAATCTTTTAGAAGAGTTATTGAAACTTTAATATAGTTAAAAAGATGAATTATTATAATAGTAAAATATATGTTTTATTAATAAAATAATCAATAATTTTTATAATTAAAGGAGTTTAAAGTATAAAAATTTAATAATTGGTGAAAAATCTAATTATATAAATAAAAACAAGGAAGGTGAAAAATATGCAAAATAAAATTAGTTTTATTGTATCAATCATTTTAGTAGTAGTATGGATGGGAATGATTTTCTTTCTTTCTGCAATGCCAGGTACTAAGTCTAATTTAAAAAGTGAAACAGTAATTTCTACAGTAATAGAAAAGACAGTAAGTACAACAAATGGACTTGGAATAACAAATAAGCATCCTTCAGTAGATAAAATGAATGAAGTAGTAGAATTTCTAAATAGACCTCTTAGAAAATGTGCTCATGCAACTGTATATTTTATTTTAGTAGTATTTCTTGTTAATTTATTTAAAATTAAAAATTTAAGTAATAAGAAAGCCTTTTTAATTTCAATAATAATATGTATTATATATGCATTAACAGATGAATGGCATCAAAGATTTGTACCAGGCAGATTGGGACAGCTTTTAGATGTATTAATAGATACATGTGGTGGATTTTTAGGTATATTTTTTTATATGTTAATAAATAAAATTTTCAAAATCAAGAAAAGAGAAAAATATTCTTGATTTTTTGTATTTTTTGCTATTATTAGAGCATATTATTACTGAAGGAGTAAGTTTTATGTTAGTAATAGCAGTTATTGCTTTCTTGTGCTTTCTTTTTATTTGGCCCTTTTTAAAAATAGCAAGTATTATGGATGAAGAAGAAGCTAAAATGGACAAAAAGCAAGAAAAAATATAGTAAAATATTGTTATTTTTTGTAAAAATTAACATTTCTTTACATTAATACTTGATTTTTTAAAAAATTGATAGTAAAATATTATTGTCATTACTTAAGGAGGGAAGAAAATGAAAAAGACATTATTTGCAGTAGTTACTGCTGCTGTTGTATTGTTTGGTGCTACTAATGTACACGCAATGACAGAAGATCAATTAAGAGAGAAATTATCTGGCACATTTGAAGTTAATGGAAAAGAAGTTAGAGTTCCAGAAGAATACTTATTACAAATGGAAAACTATTTAGATAAGTATGATCTTTCTGATAATGATGCTAATTATATTTCTGACAAAATTGATGAAGCAATTAGTTCAGTTAAAAGTGGAGCTAAAAGTTTTTCAGAATTAACAAGTGCTGAAAGACAAAAAATGGTTTCAATAGTTGCTGACATTAGAGAACACACATCTGTAAAAGCTACTTTAACTGATAGTGTTAATGGTGCCAAATTAGTTATTTATGAAGCTGATGGAGTAACACCATTTGCTGTTATTGAAGACAAAATCAAAGAAACTGGAGTTAACAATAGTATTACATTAATTGCTAGTGCTATCTCAGTTTTAGGACTTGCTTTTGTTGTTAAAAAGGTTGCTAAAGCAAATGCATAAGAAATTAGGAAAAGAAATTGCTAAGCATTTGGCGATTTCTTTTTTCTTTGC
>CANPWS010000088.1 GCA_947584955.1 uncultured Bacilli bacterium
TAATGGTAAATGTCCTGATTGTGGTAGAGAAGTTCATGAAGCATGTGAAGAAGCTTATTTTTTCAAATTATCTAAGTATCAGAAACGATTAGAAAAATATCTTGATGAACATCCTAATTTTATTGTTCCAGAGGCAAGAAAAAACGAAATGATAAATAATTTTATTAAACCAGGAATCCAAGATTTGTGTATAACAAGAACAACTTTTTCTTGGGGAATTCCTGTAGAAAGAGATCCAAAACATGTTATTTATGTTTGGTTAGATGCCTTAACTAACTATATAACAAATATAGGATATGACATTAATTCACAAACAGAACAGTTTAAAAAATATTGGCCTGCCGATTTACATTTAATAGGTAAAGATATTATGAGATTTCATTCCATTTATTGGCCTTGCTTTTTATGGAGTTTGGATTTAGAACTTCCAATTCAAATATTTGGTCATCCATGGTTGTTAATGAATAACGATAAAATGAGTAAAAGCAAGGGTAATGTTATTTATGCAGATGATTTAGTAGAAAAATTTGGAGTCGATGCAGTTAGATATTACTTGCTTCATGAAATTCCTTATTCTAGTGATGGTAATATTACTTATGAACTTTTAATAGATAGAATAAATGCTGATTTAGCAAATCTATTAGGAAATTTAGTTCAAAGAACGATTTCAATGGGAAATAAATATTTTAGTGGTATAGTAAGTAATAAAAAAATTCAAGATGAAAAAGATATAAAATTAATAACAGAAATTAATAAATTAGAAGATAGATTAGAAATAAAAATGGATAAATTAGAAATAAGTAATGCTGTTAGTGAAATTTTTAGCGTTTTAAGATTAAGTAATAAGTATATAGATGAAACAATGCCTTGGATATTAGCTAAAGATCAAACTAAGAAAGACAGATTAGAAACTGTTATATATAATTTATTAGAATCCATAAGAGTTTGTTCTGTATTCTTAAGTCCTTTTTTACCAGAAACAGCCATAAAGATGCAGCAACAACTTAATAATAATTGTCAAAATGTAAATTTTATAGATGATAATGAATATAAATTAAAATCACCAGAACCATTATTTATGAGGGTTGACAAAGATAAATTCTATAAAGAAAATGTCTAATATTGTATAAAAATGTAAAGATAGGTAAAGTTAGTAAAACAAATCCTGTCTTTTTATGTTATAGTTTTAAAGGTAGTTCAAGTAGTTCGTAGTAAAAAAATATATGAAAGGAGCGAACTAGTAATCATGTTATGTGGTGATGAACCAAAAATTTTTAAGTTTTTAAATTTAGATTTTTTTTATATATTTTTTGTTATTATGTTTATTATATCATTTATAAATTATAGAAACTATCTAGATTTAGGTTACTTTATATTAATAACTATAAATTATATTAAATTAAAGTTAATTAAAAAAAACTCATAAAATATCATTGACACTGATATTTTTTTGTTTTAATCTTTTTTTAGAGGTGGGTATATGTTTATAGATACACATTGCCATATATCAAAAAAATATTATAATAATATAGATAAAATTATATTTGAGTGTTTTGATGCTAAAGTAGAAAAAATAATTGTTTCTTGTTGCGAAAAGACAGATATTGAAGAAACATTGCAGTTATTAAATAAATATAAAAATATATATGCTACTTTTGGTTTTCATCCTGATCAGGCAGATATAGTTACACAAGAGGATCTTCAGCAACTAGAAAACATAATTGCTACAAATTCAAAAATAGTAGGAATAGGAGAAATAGGTCTAGACTATCACTATGGAACTAATAAAGAAAAACAAAAAAAATTATTTGAAAAGCAATTATCTTTAGCTGAAAAATTAAAAATGCCTATTGTTATTCATAGTAGGGAAGCTACAAAAGACACAATTGACATTTTAAAAAAATATAAATTAAAAGGAGTAATTCATTGTTTTTCTGGAAGTTTAGAAACTGCAAATATATATATTAAAATGGGATATAAATTAGGGATAGGAGGAATTGTGACGTTTAAAAATAGTAAACTAGGTGAGGTTATAAAAACAATTTCTATTGATAATATTGTTTTAGAAACAGATAGTCCATATTTAACTCCAGAACCATTTAGAGGTAAACAAAATAGTTCAAAATATATTCCAATCATAGCATCAAAAATATCTGAATTAAAAAGTATTTCAAGAGATAATATAGAAATTTTTACTACAAAAAATTGTTATGAAATATTTGACTTAGACAGCTAATAATGATAATATCTAAGTAGAATATACTTTTCTTAAAGAGAGGCTAAGAAATGAAAAAAGAAGAATTAGAAAACAAAACATATGAACAAAAAATCCTTTTGTCTCTTCTTATTATCATATTACTAGTAATTTTTGTAATTATTTTCTCGTTTATAACTTATACGTACATTAATGCTAATGATGATAACGATGGTAATAGACAAACAACAGATAATGTAAGTATGACATATACAGAAAGCACAAATGGAATAACGCTTGAAAATGCAGTTCCAATATCGGATGAAAAAGGAAAAAAATTAAATGCAGATGGTCAATATTTTGACTTTACAATAAAAACAAATGTCGTAAAAAATACTAAAGTTGTATATGAAATAGTAGCTTTAAAAGAGGAAAATTCAACTCTTTCAGATAATGAGATAAAAATTTATTTAGAAAAACAACAAAGTGGAACATATGAAGAAGTATTATCTCCAACAGTTTTTACACCTTTAAAAGAAAAAACATTAGTTGGTTCACCAAAAGGTGCAATGGTATTATTAAAAGTTATTAAAAAAAGTAGTGAAACAGATAATTATAGAGTAAGATTGTGGGTGAATGAATCAACAAATAACCTCCAAGAAGTGAAAAATTATTCAATAAAAATAAATGTTTATGGAATGATACAATAAATGAGAAAAACATAATTATTAAAACCAAAAATGTTTTTTTTATTTTATAAATTATATATTGGTTTTTTTTATAAAACATGATATTATTTATATACAATAAAGTATTTATAATGTGGAGGATTTTATGGAAAAAGATAAAAACAATAAATCAAAAAAAAAATTAAAAATTATTTATCAATTTTACCATTTTATTGCTAAAATACTTTTATACTCTATATTTGTTATATTAGCATTGGTTGCATTAATGTTTATATTATATTTTGTAGATCTTGAAAAAAATATAAAAAATGGTGTTGATAAACAGCCTTTATTTGGAGCATATATTATAATTAGTCCTAGTATGGTTCCAACAATAAAAGTAGAAGATGCAATTATTATTCAAAGAAAAGAAAAAGAAGAATTAGAAATAGGAGATATTGTAACATTTTTATCAACAGATCCTAGGTATTCAGGAATAACAATTACTCATAGAATAGTTGGAAAAGAAAAATCAAAAGACGGAAAAGTGTACTTTAGAACTAAAGGAGATAATAATAATACGGAAGATGCTGCATTAGTTCCTTATGATAATATATATGGAAAAGTGATATTGAAGATTCCTAAGATAGGATATATACAACAAATATTAACTAATTTTTATGGTTGGGTATTTTTAATTTTAATTCCCTGTTTAGGCATTATTATATATGATATTGTTAAAATATTAAAATCATTATTTGTAACTGTAAGAACAAAAACAAAAAAAGAACAATCAAAACAAGAGGAATATATAGAAGTTATTGAAACTAAAGAAGAAATAGAAAAAAAGGATAATAATGATATAGATATTATTTAAAGTATGAGTTGATTTATAGACGTATACTTTTTTTATTATATAATTAGAAAAAGGTAGTGGTTTAATGGATAGATTTAATTTTAAAAAAAAATATGGACAAAATTTTTTGACTGATATAAATTTAGTAAAAAAAATTGTATCTATTGCTAATATTGAAGAAAATTCTTTAACTATAGAAGTTGGTCCTGGAAAAGGAATACTTTCAAAACAGTTATTAGAAATATCAACTAATGTTTTATTGTATGAAATAGATATTGAACTAAAAGATTCACTAGAACGGGAATTAAATATTTATCAAAATAAATATATTATATATGATGATTTTTTAAAGAGAAATATAAATAATGATATAAAAAATTATAGTTATAATAATGTTTATTTTGTAAGTAATGTTCCATATTATATAACAACACCAATTTTAATGAAATTAATTGATTCAAAGATAAATTTTAAGAAAATTGTACTAATGGTTCAAGAAGAACTTGGTGAAAGAATTTGTGCAAAGCCAGGAACTAGAAATTATGGTTCTCTTACGGTTTTACTTAGTTATTATTACGAAATAAGAAAGGAATTTAAAGTTAGTCGAAAAATGTTTGTGCCTAAACCTAATGTTGATAGTATAGTAATATCTATGTCACTTAAAAATCAAAAAAGTTTTGTAAAAAACGAAGAGCATTTTTTTAAACTAGTAAGGGACTGTTTTCAATATAAAAGAAAAAATATAAGAAACAACTTAAAACAATACGATTTAAATATTGTTGAAGTAGTGTTAAAAAATAGTGGATATAAGCTAAGTGATAGAGCTGAGCAGCTTCCAATGGAGATTTTTGTTAAGATTAGTAATGCTCTAAACTAATAATATTTTTAATGTTTTGTCATATAATTTGATGGAGATGATTATATGAATTTAAAGGTAGGAGATATTGTTAGTAGGAATTCTTACAACAATGATATCTTGTTTAAAATTATTGATATATCAGAAGATATAGCGTTATTGAAAGGTATAGAGTTACGGTTATATGCTGATAGTGACTTAAACGATTTAATCAAAGAAAAAGAAACTCCTAATATAGATAAAACAGATAGAGAAATAATAAAGGAAAATTTAAAAAATATCAATTTAGATAGAGCAGAATATTTTTATTTACCAGGGAAAATATTACATATTGATGGGGATGAAGAATACTTACAACGATGTATTAATTTTTATAGAGATTTAAATGTTAAGGCATATGGTTTGATGTTAAAAGAATCTGAAATATACAAATATATAGATGAGTATTTGCATAAATATAATCCTGATATACTAGTAATTACAGGACATGATGCTTACTATAGAAAAAGAAATGATACTTCTAATTTGGATAATTATCAAAATTCCAAAAATTTTATTAACGCAGTTAAAGTTGCTAGAAAATATGAAAAAGATCAAAATAAATTAATTATTATCTCAGGAGCATGTCAATCAAATTATGAAGAATTAATTAAAGCAGGGTCCAATTTTGCATCAAGTCCAAAA
>CANPWS010000089.1 GCA_947584955.1 uncultured Bacilli bacterium
TTAAAATACTATCAAATAAATCAAACATACTAAAATTCCTCCTTTAAAATAAAACATCTTTAATTTTTATTCATAATCATTATATTAAAATTTTTATAAAAAGTCAAGTCTATTATCCAATAGCCTTGACTGAGATTACTTTAAAATACATTTTTAAATATTTTATATATTCTTCATCTTTTGTCGCTACAATATGTTTGCGAGCTTCCTCATCTATATATTCCACTAGCCAATATGGAGGTAATAGCACCTCATAATCATCATCAATATATTTGTTTCTTTCCATAATAAAATTCCTCCTTCTTATTTATTTTATATAAATATTATATATTATATTTTTATAAAAATCAAAAACAGTGAAATAGCAAATCTATTTCACTGTTACATTATAGGTAGCAATTCCAGAGTCTGAATTAGAAACAAATAAATCTATAATTTGGTTACTCATACAAGCTCCACAAGAGTCAAGAATAATACCATTATAATCAACTCCATTTATTGTAATTTGGATTGTATCAAAATAATTTCTATAAATAATACCATCTACTTGCGGAAACCCATAATTTAATAAATATGGTGTTGCCGCACCTAAAACTAACATATCCATATAAGTATACCAACCATTTTCATTAATTTGAAAATCTTGTTCGCATAATCCAGATCCAGTACAACTGCCACTTCCGCATCCATCTCCATTTCAATAACTAGTTAATCTATATGAAGTAGACGGAGTCAATTGTGACTGCGGTTGAGATTGAGGTATTTCTTCTTCCTTCTCGATTTCTGGCTCTTTAGGTATTTCCGCATGTTGTTCGCCTATATTTTGATTAGTTTCTTTATTAAAATCCCAACTAAAAGTAACTATGGAAATAATACAAATAACACAAAAAATAAGTATTAATAATAAAGCAAAAAAAACTTTTTTCATACTATAAACCTAATGCTTCCATTAAATCTTTAATGTTCTTTTTTTCTTCTGCAGTTGGTTCTATATGTGAAGATGTTGATTCTGCTGAATTATTTTCAAAATTAATTATATTTGAATTTAACTCTCCAGGTAATGCATCCTCGTTTCCTTCCATTACATTTGTTTTAGCACAAGTTAAAACACATTTTAATTGAATTTCTTCACCTTCTTCTACAAAAGGCAATCTAATTTCTTTATCGTAAACAAAACTACCTGGGAAAGCTTTTAAAATTGTTTCTGTAGCAGTAGCTTTGCTAACTTGACCTCTCGCCATTATTTTTCCTCCTTTTATTTAATTATTTTTATTATATTAAAATTTTTATTTTTTATCAACTTTAACGATTAATTGACTTTTTTCAAGAGATTTAGATAATTCTAAAATTCTATTACATCTATCACATTTTCCACCTTTTAGGCATTTCTTTCCACAACTGATTCTTTTTTCAGCAAATCTAGGAATTATATATTTATTATCTATTTCGGAATTAAAATCAATAATTATTTCATTTAATTGACCAAACCATTTTTTATCTTTTTCATAAATTTTATAATAAGTATCTAATTGTTCATCTTTACCAAAAAATTCAAAAATATCAATATATGGAGCATAAACTTCAACATCTTCAGGCCTAATAAAGAATTTTTTTAGTCCATTTAAATTTTTTCATGCGGATTGTGCTACATTAGGAAATACTCTTATTGATACTCCTTCTTTATGTGCGGTCGCCGCAACTTTATCTAATTCAAATCCCATATTTTCTACTATATAAATGTCTGTAATTCCTTTATAAACTAATCCAATAAAAGTATCCCAATTATTTACTAAAACATCAAAAAAGTAATGAAATTCAGGCTTATTTTCTAAAATTTCAGATAAATATTCTAAAGTTAGTTTAAAATATAAGTTTGGAAATTTTTTAGCTAAATCATTTAAAAAATCTAAATCTACTTTTTCTGTAAAATATAAATTAATTCTTTTATCTTTATGCAATTCTAAAAATTCTAATAAAGTAGTATCTTTATTATTATATTTTATAGTTCATTCATCTACTTCATTAATATATTTTGCATGCTCAGTCTTTTGATTATATGGAAAGCAATATTTCATTTTTTCCTCCTTAAACAAAAACAAATAGCAGAAAAGCTATTTGTTTTAATTGATTATTCTGCAAGACGATATACTTTTATAGTTCTTCCGCTATCAACTTTAGCATCTTCTTTTTCAGCTTCGCCAGCTTTAACTAATTGAGTTAGTCTAGCGATAACTTTTGCTTTTGTAATTTCTTCATCATTTAATGCTGAAGTAATTTCATCAGCAGTTTGGAATTCTGAAGTTAATACAGCTTTAACAGAAGCTCTTAATTCATCTCCAGCAGCTCTCTTTTCAGCAGCTCTTTCTCTTGATTTAACAGCTTTATTTTCAAGAATTTCAATTTGTCTGTCTACGAAACTAATTAACTCATCTTTATCTTCAACATCTGCATTTGTAATAACTTCTTTTACCATCTCGTATAGTTCTTTTTTAGTTAATTTTCTTTCTTCTTCCATTTCTAATAATTCCTTTCTTTTAATTTTCTAAAAATATTATACTAAAAATTTTTTATAAAATCAATCTCGGTCTATATATCTAGAATTCTAATTCCTTTTAATGCTCCATATCTTTCAAGTTCGCATTTTATTCTATATTGATCTGATTCTAATATCATTTCTCTATCATAGTTAAGTATTAATTCATTGTATCCATATCTAACCATATCATCTATAATTTTTTTATATTTTAATATAATTTCATCTGTTGCTTCTGAACTATCCATTATTAAAATATCAAATCCATTTAAATTTCCATTATAATATGGACTTGAATTAAAAGAACTTGTAAAGTGTCTTGGTTCGAAATCTAACATTTAATAACCTCCTTCTAATCATTAAATCCAGCATAATCAAATATAACCGGTTTTTTCCCTATGTAACCTATGTTTGCAAATCTTAAATCTTGAATATCATAATCGTATATAACATTTAAAAAATGATTATAAAATTTTTCTCCATAAGTTACTAATACATCTGCTTCCCAATCTAAATCTATTTTATAAGTATTATAACAATCATTTTCATTATATACTTTTAAAACTTTATCTGTATCTACTTTTGTATGATTACAATATTTTAATACATCTTCTACTTTAATTTTATTTAATGGTTCAACATATTCTTGAATATAAATAGGAAAAGTATGTATATCAGTTAAATATCTTGTTTCTGCAAATACTACATCTATTTTTTCTTCTTGCATCCATTCAAATCTAATAGCTTCTTGTTCACAATAGTTCCAATTACTATCTTCACAATCTCCTGCTCCTTTTAATTCATATCCATTACAATATGTAAGAGGTATTTTTATTACAAATCCTAAATCTTTAAAAATAAGAACAAGTTTTGTAGCTCCAAAAGCCCAATCAAATGGTTTATAATATTTTTCTTTAAAAGGTTCAATTACATTTTCTTCTAAATAATCTTGTTCATCACATAATTCATCTAAATAACAATTATATAATGCATCTATAATTTCTTTAATGTCCTTTTCTTTTTCTTTAAAATTCATTATAATCACCTCTTTTAATTTCTAAAACAATTATATATTTTTTTTATTAAAAAATCAAAAAATGTTTTTATCTGGAATTTTCTTCAATAATTGATTTTTAATAAAAATTATTATATAATAAAGACAAAAGGAAGTGGTAAAAATGAAAACAATAGCATTCAGTGATTTGCATGGCAATTATAAATTATGAGAAGCCATTAAAAATTATTATAATGATGATGATATTTTAATATTTCTCGGTGATGCTTGCGACAGAGGCCCAGATAGTATAAAAATAATGTTAGAAATGTTAAAAGATAAAAGAGTAATATATTTAAAAGGTAATCACGAAGAAATGTTTTTAGGATATATACAAAATGGAGTTAATAGCTCATTAAAAGAATATAAAGAAATTATTAGATATAATGGTAGTAAAAAAACATTAGAAGATTATATCAAATTATCTGCTGATAATAAAATTTTTTTAATAGATAATCTTAAAAAAATAAAAAATTATTATATTTATATAAATAATGAAAAGAAAAATATATTTTTAAGTCATGCAGGAATGAATATTGATGATATTAATAATATAGATGAGACTAAATTATTATGAGATAGAGACCACATGAAAAATAATATATACGACAATAGATATGATAATTGATATATAATACATGGTCATACACCTGTACAAACTGTAAGAGCAAATCAATTAGCAGAAGTTTATAAATATAATAATGAACATAAAATAGATATTGATATGGGAAGTTTCGTAAGCAACATTACTGCAACTATTGATTTAGATACATTTGAAATAAAATATTTTAAAATAAATGGAGAGAATAATGACAACAATTAATGATATATTAAAAAATAAATTTAATGAATATATTAATAAATATGGAGAAGATAGAATTTTATGAACTGCGGGAACCGGTCAACCGGACTTATGGTCTAGTTCTGCGGATGTCATACCGGTTTCCGCATGTTACCTTCCAACAGAACAAGAGTTATATATGACTATTGCTTTAAATTTCACTAATAATGATAATATAATAGATATTCGTTTATTAAAAGATAATTTACAAGAACTAGTGTTAGCACCATATAAATACATTAATCCTAAATATGAAGAATTATTAATAAATAATATATTTAATAATCAAGAAATATTTAAAGATGATATGGCTTTATATCATGCTATCTATAATATAGTTAATAATTCGTTCGATGTCCCATCGAACGAACAAGAGCTAATCAACATATTAACTAAAACAGAGATTAGAATTTTAAATAATATAATAAATGAATTTAATGAAAATAGCGAAGGAGATATAAGAGTTAGCTATCATTCAGAAGTATGAAATATATCAACATCTGTATTTAGAACATTATTTTATAAATTAAAAGAATATAAAGTTGCAGAAATTGATTCCCGCGGTGTTAAAGGTACTCATATAAAATTTCATAATATTAAAACTTTAAAAACTTTAATTGATAAATTAAAAGAAATATATTATAATAATAATACAAATAAAGAAAGGAGAAATAATAAATATGTTAAATCCAAAAACAAAGCAAAGAGAACTTGCTTATACAGTTTTAATAGATGCAATAGAACCAATAGAAGGTTCAGATAATTGTGAGGCGGCAATTGTTGGTGGTTGGAAAATAATG
>CANPWS010000090.1 GCA_947584955.1 uncultured Bacilli bacterium
TATGGATTAATTATTCTATAATTATCAAATGAATTTATTTTAAGTTTTGATAAATAATCACAATAATTCAATATTTTTTCTGAGTTATTTTTTTCCATTATATGTCACCTTTTATCAAAATAACTGTACCATAATATATGGTTTGAAGCAATAATAAATTATTTCTTTTTTACTCTAGCACATATATATAATTCTCCATTTGTTGGCGTTAGTTCAATATCAACAAAATTAAAATTTGATAAAGTTGTTGATAAGTCTCTAATCATATCTAAACCACGATATAAATCAACAAAACCTAGTTTTGGAATTATTATTCCAGGAATAATTCTTTTTTCTTTCGTGTCTAAAAAACCATTAGATATAGATATTATTGCAATAGCATCATGTTTTAATATCCTATATGCTTCTTTAATGGCTTGTTTAGTATTGAAAAAAGAAGAATTATATGTTCTTAAAGAAACATATAAGTCATAACTATTATCTTCTAACATTGATAAATTTTCAGCTCTGCTCTGTATTATTTTAGAAGATGGTAAAAGGGTCTTTATTTTTTTTAATCCATTAGGTGCAATATCCACAAACGTTATATTTTTACAATCTAAAAATAAATTACTTGCTTCTGTTCCACTACCAACACCAATATTTAAGATATTATTTTTACTTAATTCTTTATTGCTAGCCTTTTTATATATTGTATTAAATAGTTTACTCCATTCAGTATTAATAGATCTTATATCATATGAATAATCATAGTCTGAATATTTGTTATCAAATGCTTCTGATAATAAATTATTTATTAATTCATAAGATTTATCCCTTGTAATATTAATTTTATTAGATATATACGATGCCAATTCATATGTTTGTCTTTTTTTCAATATTTCATCGGTTTCTAGGTTTATCC
Organism: uncultured Bacilli bacterium; assembly: GCA_947584955.1. Next base: position 905 of record CANPWS010000090.1, read on the forward strand.
CAAATGATTTTAATTTTTCTTTTAAGAAAAGACTAACTCTATTATTATAAAAATACTCACTATTTTTTATGTTTTGTTTACTTTCTTTATAAAAATTAAAATTTTGATTATAAATTTCTTCTTGTAACGCTTCTACAAATCTATAAATATTATTATTTATAATTGGATCATTATTTAGATATAAATCTAATTTTGGATCTGGAAGACCTAAATAAATTTTTTCTATATTAATTTTTTTCAATAAATTATTTAAATCAAACTGTCCTTTATCATTTAATGTATTTATAGTCAAAAAAAGTTTTTCAACTTTATTAATATTTTTATTATTTAATTTATTTATTAAATCATTAGCCCAAGAAATAGTATCGCTATTGCAAGAAAAAGAAACTAGTTCATTATTATTTACTAGAACCGCTGAAACACGAAGTTTTTCACTATTTATATTATCTGCAATTTTAACAGCATACTTCATCCAATGATAATTATTATTAATCATTATTAGTCACCTTTCATTCAATTTAAATCATTAATATTTTTATTTAGTAAATTTTTTGCAATTGCTTCCCAAAAATAAGCTGATACTATAGTAGAATATTGTAACCATTTAGAAAAATACTTTTCAACTTCTTTGCTACTAGGTAATTCATTAAGATTATACATCCACTTCAATACTCTTTTTATGGTATTATCACCTTTTGAAAGAATATCTTCTCTACCTAATGAAAATATTAAATACATTTCTACTGTCCAGTTTCCAATACCTTTAATTTTTACTAATTTGTCAATTATCTCTTTACTAGTAAGATTTTTGAATTCTTTAAAATCTATTTGCTTATCTATAATAGCATTAGCTAAATTTTTAATATATATTACTTTTTGTCTACATATACCAAAACTTTTTAATTCTTCTTCAGAAATACCAATCATTGTTTTAGGAGATACTCTATATTTAATACATAGTTTATTCCAAATTACTTCACGAGTTTTATCACTTATTTGTTGTCCTATAATGTATTTTACAAGACATTTAAAATCATCTTCTTCTATCATTATACTACACGATTTAAGATATCTTATCAATTTTTCTAATTTTTTATCTGTGCTTATCAAATATTGAACTTCTTTGTTATTTAAATCATATTTTTTTGTTTTCATATATATTTTTATTTAATTTATTATATTACTTTCTAATATTTTTTTTAAGATAGACCATGATATAGTTTTTTCAGTTAAACCATCATAATTATTATCTATTCTATCGATTAACTCTTCCTTTGAAAAATATTTAGCATCAGATACTTCTTCCTTTTGTAATTTTAAATTATTAACGTTAACATCTTTTGTTATAATATAACATTCATCAAAATGATTATTAATATATCCATTTTTATTATATACAGAAGTAGTTCCTACAATAAATTTTATATCATCATCAGTAACATTAAGACCAAATTCTTCTTTACATTCTCTAATTAACGCTTGTCTTCCAAATTCACCAGCATTAACATGCCCTCCTATAGTAACATCCCACTTATTTGGCCATAGTTTCTTATCAGAACTTCTTTTTTGCAACAAAACATTAGAATATTTATCTATAATAAATCCATATACAGCTCTATGCCATAATCCTTTTGAGTGACAATCATCTCTAGAAGCCACTTCACCAGTAAATTCTCCATTTTCATTGAGAACATCAAACATATCATTCATTATTTTTTTCCTTTCCGTTTTTTTGATTTGTTATTTCATCGTTTATAAAGGTTTTTGCTATATTAGTCATATATTTATTTCTAGAAATTAAGTTTATCTCTATTTTTGGTAGTTCTTCTTTTACTTCAATAATTTCTAAATTATTCATATCATATAAATTTAAATTTGATTTAACTATATAACCAATACCTAAATTATTTTTTACTGAATTAATTATTAATTCCTCTGTTGCAAGTTCTATCATTGGTTCAAATTGTATGTTATTTTCAACGAAACAATTGTTGAGGTTCTTTCTTAACGAACTCCTTATTGTAGGTAAGATTAACGATTGATCTTTTAAATCTTCTAAACAAGAAATTTTATTTTTATTTTTAGATGATTTAATAAAACACGTATCTAAACTAACTATTGGTACAATATCTATATTATTATAAATGTTTTCTATTGGTGATGTATCAATTACAAAATCTAAGTTATCCTTTACTAGTTCTTCTAATAAATCTCTAGTGGGCATATCTACAAGTTTCATTCTTACATTTGGATGATCTTTTCTAAAATCAATTATTTTTTCCATTAAATAATTCATAACAATATGAGACTGAACTCCAATAACAATATTTGTATCCTCTTCATTATGCATAGATTTAAGTATTCTTTGACATGCATTTAATAAGTCATTTGATTCTTTAATGTATTTATAGAGAACTTGACCATATGGAGTTAAAGAAACACCATTATTAGCTCTATGAAATAGAACATAACCTAATTCTTCTTCTAACTTTGCAATACTTCTACTTATTGCAGGTTGTGTAATATAGAGTTTATTAGCAGCTTTCAAAAAACTATTGCAATTTGCAACTTCATAAAAAATTTTTAAAAAATTCAAGTTTAAATTATTCACAATAACCGCCTCTTGCAAGTATTATATATAAAAATGCGTATAAAATCAAATAATAAATGATAATATTAATATAAATATAAGTTATAGCGATATTACTTTTTCTTTTGCGTATAATTATAATTAATAACAGCATTAAAATAAATTATAGGTATAATTCTAAATTATATAAATTATGAAAAAAAAGCATTTCACATATTGTTAGATATTGTTTAAATTATGAATAGAAAGGAGATGATTGTGTGGCTTTAACAACAATATTTGGAATAAATGGGGTTGGCAAAGATACTGTTGCTAATGAATTAAGAGCTAACAACCCTGATTTAATGATTACTAGTATATCTAGGATGCTTATGTATATTTTAGGTATAACAAGTTCTTATGATGTAAATGAGAAAGTAAGTGAAGAACATTATAAAATGCTTGAAAGCGTTCCACAAGAAAAAATGATTAAAATAGAAAATACTGACTATAAAAAAATACTATATGAAATATCCAAATCAAATAGAGAAATAATAATGTTATCTCATTTAATATCAGCATTAAGACATGGTGAAAAAATTAAATACTTAACAGATAGAATAACACCTAATTGGTACGTGGATCTTAATAAAGCCTTAATACAATTAGTTGCACCATTAGATATAATCTCTAAAAGAAGAAAAACAGATTTACTCAGAAAGAGAAAAACAGATATTGATGAAATCGAATATCATCAATCATTATGTACAAATGAATGGGAAAGAATAAAGAGGGTTAATGCAAATGCTTCTGAAAAAATGTTTATAGTTAATAATATAAATTTGAATGAAGCGACAAACGATGTAGAAAATATAATCTATAATGAAACAAAAATATTAAGAAAGGTTCGAGTGGAAATAAAATGAAAGAAATTGCTAAAGAATTAATAAAAACTGGATGTTACATAAAAACTGATAAGGAATTTAAAACAACATATGGCGGTCAAGTAATTGCATATCTATGTTGTAGATTAGCAATTAGTAATGTAGAAGTAAGGAAAAAAGTTATAAACGAATTAACAAAGGAAATATATGAAAGCTATGGTGATAAAATTACAATTGCTGGAATGGCTACCGCCGGTATTCCATGGGCAACAGGCGTAGCTGAAAAATTAAATTCTCCATTATTATACTTAAGAAGTACCCCTAAGGAATATGGGTTAAAAAATTTAGTAGAAGGTAATTTAAAATATGCTACAAAAAGAGTAGTTGTTATGGATGATGTTTTATATACAGGTCAAACAGCTCAAATTGGTATTAATGCTTTACAGGAAAAAGGTTTAGATGTAGTTGGTATTTCTACTATAGCTAAATTATCTGATAATACCGAAAAGAAATTTATAAAAAATGATATTGATGTTAAATATTTAACAGATTATGAAGAAATATTAGATGTTGCTTTAGATAATAAAATTTTAAATGAGACAGAAAAAGTTAAGATGTTAACTTTTTATAAAAAAAATTAAGAAGAGGTGAGATAGAAAATGAAAGAGAAACTTGTAATTGCTACAACAAATAAAAATAAAGTTGAAAGGATAAAAAATTTATTAAAGGAAACTAATTTTGAAGTAGTATCAATATCTGATGTAATTAAAGATGATATAAAAGAACCTTTAGAAACTGCTGAAAATGGAGTAGATAATGCAATAGAAAAGGCAA
>CANPWS010000091.1 GCA_947584955.1 uncultured Bacilli bacterium
CATCGAATTCTTTTGATATTGAAACATTTCTTTGTAATTTTTTTAACTCATACACGTTTTCATCTATTTTTACTAACAAGTCACCATTAAATGCTTTAATAACTAAACATTCAGTTTTAGGCATAAAGCATTTTAATTCATTATTTAATATGGCTGGATAGTATTCTTTGTTAAACTTAATAGCATTATCATTATCAATCTTTCTTGATGTTAATACTGCTAAAGTTATAATTAATAGTATTCAAAGAAGGTGATTTTTAAAATACACTAGAAAATTTTTTATAATCAATTGCAAATTTACTGTTAAATTTAGGGACAAATACTTCTGTTAAATATTTATTTGCTTCTTCAATAGTATTAATACTATTTAGTTTAAGTTTATTTACTAATCTGCCTTGAAAAGTACCGTTTGTTCTTTCTTAAAAATATAATTTAATACTTTTCTATAATGAAATTTATCTAGAACAAATATAACATTGTGAAAGGAAATGTCATAATCTGTAATCCAATAGCCATCATCGCTAGAAAGAAATATTTTATCAACTTTACTTAAATTATTAACAACGTCTAAATACTTATATGTTTCTTTCTGAAGTTTGTCGGTTTTAAGAATGGAAGAAGCGATATAATTTTTTTAATTGTTTCTTTTTTTTAGAAATATACAAAGTAATTATAATTTATATTTTTAATTTTATTAGAGACAATTTGCCTTGAAATAATATAATTTGGAATGATATTTTTACTAGTCCATGACATATCATTATATAAAGCGTTATTGATTAGATTAACTTCACAATATAAAGATAGTTTATTCCATTTATCAATGCCAAGATAATTTTCTAAATAACTATAATATTGATATTTACCATTAATCTTCTTTTTGGATTTGTAATAAGTTTTATTAAAGGTAATAATACCTATGGGGAGTAATCAAAGTACGTTCTCTAGTTTGTTGGACATAATAAATCTCCTTTCTTTCTTTAGAATTTTTATATTCCAAATATAAATATTCTAAAATTTGTTTTAAAAATCAAGATTTAAAGAATAAGCTGAATTATAAATATTATGTTATAATTCATGCAGAATAAATTATTATTTAAAATATTCGATAAATGATTAAAAAATTAGTTAAAAAAGTAATATTATATTCATTGAAAAAACAACTCCTTAAAATCTTTGAACTTTGAGTTCAGATCAGTGTTTTCTCTTTTTTTGGTAAAAATTTATTTTCCCACATCTAGTTTAATATATAGTCAGAAATAATCTCTTGCAAAGTAACTATAATTATATTATAATTATATGTGTAAAAATAGGTAGTACTAGAAGTAAAGTTACCTTAGAAAGGAAAGGTTATGAGAGGAGAAAAAATTCATTTGAATAATAATATTGATACTCATAAAATATATGAATATATAAAACCACAATTAATATATGTTCCTTTAGAAAATAAGTCTGGTATTACGTACAAACATTTAGTAAAACAAGGGGACTATGTCTATAAAGGTGATACAATTGCTATAAATGAAAGTATTGATTTTCCTATTCATTGTTCTGTAAGTGGATACGTTATTAATGGTACTAAAAAAATAATGAATAATGGTAAAAAGATAAAATGTGTTGCTATAGAAAATGATTTTAAAGAAAAATATAGAGAGAAAATTGGTTCTAAAAGAAATTTAGCAAATTATACTAAAAAAGAATTTATAGATTTATTAAAAAATTCTGGTATAACAGGACTTGGAGGAAGTGATTTTCCAACATTTTTAAAATACAATACTGATAAACCTATTAATTATTTACTTGTAAATGGTGTTGAATGTGAGCCATATATATCTTGTGATAAGGCAGTTATGTATAATTATTTTGAAGAAATATTAGAATGTGTAGATAGTATACTTGAAATTATGAAAATAAAGAAAGCTTATATTGTTGTAAAAGAAAATAACGCTGAGGCAATAGAGGACTTTAAAAAGCATATTGGTACTTATCCAAACATAAAATTAGCTGCTATGCCTGATATGTATCCTGCAGGTTGGGAAAGAAATATTGTCGAAGAGATAATTGGTAAAAAATATAAAAATTATCCAACAGAAATTGGGGTAATTGTTTCTAATGTCTCAACAATATATGCTATATACGAGATGTTAAAATATAATAGACCACTTACTGAAAGAATTATTACTATTACTGGACCTGGAATTAAGAAAAAAGCTAATGTAAAAGTAAAAATTGGAGCTTTAATGAGTGATATTATTGAAAATATAGAAGGATATAATGAACTAAAAAATCCACTTTTTATTGCAGGTGGTCCAATGATGGGGAAGAGTCTTCCTACGGATGATTTAGTAGTTACAAAAGATTTAAATTGTGTTTTGGTAATAGATGAAGTAGAAAATACTACTTTACCTTGTATAAACTGTGGTAAATGTTTAGAAGTATGTCCTGCTAGAATTATGCCAGCACTTATTATGAAAAATTGTCAAAATAAAGAAAAATTAAAAAATTTAAAACCAGAAAAATGTATTGAATGTGGATTATGCTCATATATATGTCCATCTAAAATTGAAGTAAGAGAATATGTAAGAATTGCTAAAGGGAAGGTGGACTAATAGTGAGAAATTTTAAAGAAAAAAAAGGAAATTTTATAAAATCATCAAATAGTACGGAAAAGATGATGTATCATACAATAATTTGTTTAGTACCAATTATTATATTTTCATTTTATAAAAATGGAATATATCCAGTAGTAAAAGGTGGAGATATAAAAATACTATTTAAACCTTTACTTATGGTAATTGTGCCGATGATAACTTGTATAATTACAGAATATTTATTTTATCTTGTAAAGAAAGATAAAAAAAGTATCTTATTTTTAATAAAAGAATCGTTTGCTATTATGCCAGGAATATTTATTGGTTTAATTATTCCGATAAATACACCTATTTGGCTAATAATAATTGCTGCTTTTATTGCTAGTATGAGTAAAATGCTTTGTGGTGGACTTGGAAAAAATATATTTAATCCTGCTTTAGTAGGAGCACTTATTATCATTATTTTTGCATCTTCTTATATAGGAAGCAAGGGTGGGTACTTGAATAGTTATGAGATTGATGCTATAAGTAAAGCCACACCTTTATCTAATTTTAGTGCTATGTCATATGCTGGCACTTATGAAGAAATAGTAACACCTTATGGAAGTTTATTGTCATTTTTCTTAGGAAATATTCCTGGTGCAGTTGGAGAAACTAGTAGTTTGATATGTTTAGTTTCATTTATTTATCTAGTTATTAATAAAGTTATAAAGTGGAGAATATCAATTTCATATGTTGCTACAGTATTTGTTTTAAGCTTAATAATAGGAAGTACAAATGGTCTTGGTGTTTGGTATCCAGTTTTTTGTATATTATCTGGTTCAGTAATTTTTGCCTCTGTCTTTATGGTAACAGATCCTGTTACTAGCCCAATTACTAAACATGGTCAAATTTTAGGAGGAATAATACTTGGAATATTAACTATTTTTATAAGATATTTAACACATTATCCTGAAGGAGTTTTAATATCAATATTAATTTTTAATGTAATTACAATTTTTATAAATAAACTTAGTATAAAATATGATAGTAATAGTTTATATAAAACTATATCTATTAGTTTACTTTTAATAATTGCTATTATATTGTCTATGGTAATATCTAAGAAAATAGATTATAATCCTAGTTCTACACTTGATCCATATTTTAATGTAACAAATAAAGAAAAAAGTGGTAATAATACAATATATTATGTTACTAGTAGAGGATATAGTGGTAAAAATTCTATTAAAAGTAAAATAACTATGAATAATGGTAATATAATTAATTTAGAAATAATAGAAAATGATGAAAGTTATTTTGGATTAATAGAAAAATCTGATTACTTAAATGAACTTATAAATAATCAAAATAATTTAGATAATGTAGATGCAGTTAGTGGTGCTACTTATACTTCAAATTATTTAAAAGAATTAATAGAAAAAATTAAAATGTATGATAGGAGTAAATAGTAATGTATTGTGAGAAGTGTAATAAAAAATTTCCAGAAAATTCAAAATATTGTGATGTATGTGGGAAAAAACTTAAAAAGTTAGAAGAAGATAAGGTAACTATAACTGAAAAAAATAATACTCCCAAAGATAAATGGGGTAAAAAAATTGTTATTATAATAATTGTTTTATTTGCTTTTGCTGTCTTTTCTACTGTGTTTTTTGTTTCTTCATTTGTTAAATGGAATATGAAAGTATCAACTTTAGAGTACATAAAATTAGGTAATGATTCTATTCCAACAATGTATAAAAATAATAATATTAAAGCTAAAATTAATTCAAAAGAAATTTCTAATGATGAAATAGAAATAGATTTATATTATAATAATTTATATGATAATAATATTATAAATGATTATATTGCTTTTCTTGGTAAAGAAAATTTTGTTTTTGTTAGAGAAGATGTAGATGATTTTTATTTAGTAAAAGAATCGGTAGATTCTGGTAAAATTTTGTTAGTAGAATTAGATAAGGATTTTGATGATAGTGAGCAGTTAACTATAACATATGAAAAAAGACAAGGTAATATTTCTAATTATTTAAAAAAAGTAAATTATAAAAGAGTTGGATTAGAAAAATTTGGTTATATTGATATTGATTCTACTTGGAAGTTATATTCAAATAATAATGAAATGATAGAATATAGAGGAGAAACTGGGTATTTAATACTTAATTATATTGAAAATTCTTCTTTTGATGCAGATAGTTATGCTGATAATATATATAATTGTTTGTTAGAAGATGATGTAGAAGATTTAGAAATTTCTAATATTATGGTAGATAATTATAATTCTTATCAGATTTCAGCATTTGATGCTAATGATAATACTTATATATGTATATGGATATTTCAAGATGATGATGGTATAATTCATTATATTAAATTAAATAGTTATGGTTATACAAGTGATGTTTTTTCATCTATCGAAAGTTATTCTTTGGAAAGATAGGAATAACTTTTTTAATTGTTTCAAATAAGAGTAAAAGAAATTCATTATATAAAAGGTTCGTTTACTCTGAGAATAGAATGTTACTACTCAGCGTTAAATAACAGAGAATAGACAAACTCTGTTATTTTTACATAAGAAAATTAGGTGAATAATAC
>CANPWS010000092.1 GCA_947584955.1 uncultured Bacilli bacterium
CCATTACGTACAAATGTATGTGTATTTATAGTTATGTTTTTTATCATATTTCCCATAAGAGAGGCACCTTCTTTCTACCATTTATTTATGTATTAATTTTATCATAAATTTAAGTATAATTCAAGAAAATAGTAAATTTAATTCTTAATTTATAATATATTTTTTATTTTAATTTTTAATTATCTATATATTATAATATTTCATAAAATATTAAACTAATTGCTATACCTAAAAAAATACCACATATTACTTCAACTATATTATGACCAACTTTTTCTTTTAATTTTATATTTGTTTTATAATTAAATTTTTTTATCAAATTATTTAATATCATTGATTGCTTTTCTGTTTCATATCTAACTGATATTGAATCATATACAACAATTAAAGAAAAAATTAAACCAATAGCAAATATAGATGAAGTTAATCCATATTCCAAATATAAAAGCATAGTAAGACTACTTACAAAGGCACTATGTGTACTAGGCATTCCTCCAGAACCATTAAATAATCTTTCTATGCATATTCTTTTTATACTTATATATTCTAATAAAAATTTTATTAATTGTGATAAAAATAATGATATAAAAGGAATAATAATAAATTTATAACTAATCATAATCAAACCTCTAATATATTTTATTTAAATTTTTTAAAAAAGTTTTAGTTTTTAAATAAAGGCCTGAATAACGATCATAATAATCATCAATAAATTCATTTATTTCATTTTTTACTTCTTCACTTATATCTAATTTTTCTATTTTACTAATATCTACATAATAAAACATTCTTATTAATTTTATTGTCTTAGTACTAACTATTTTTTCATTGCCAACACAATCTTTACATAAATATCCACCTTTATAACTAGATATTGTAACAATATTATCAGTATTTCCACAAGAAACACAAGAATCTATTATTGGTCTTATCCCTAAATTATCTAATAATTTTAATTCTAAAATATTAGTAATAATAACAGGATCAAACATTTCATTTATTTTTTTTAAAGAATCTATATATAATTTATATATATTTTTATTATTTTCATGTCTATAAACTTGTATTACTAATTCTGTAATAAAAAAAGCATAACTACTTCTTTCAAGATCTTTTCTTATATTTTTAAAATTATCAATTATATCTACTTCAATTAAATTTGATAATCCATTTTCTTTATAATTAATATGAAAAATGCCATAAGTAAGTTTGCTACTTACAGCATTCAAATTACTTTTTAATTTTCTACTTCCTCTTGCTAATAAACCTATAATACCCTCATCTTTAGTATAAATATTTATTATTTTACTACTTTCTTTATAAGCTACTTCACTTATAATTATACCTTCTACTTTTTTTATCATAATTATTCATCCTTTAGATGTTTTTTATATTCTAAATAATATTTTATTTCACCTGTTTTTTTAAATAATTCCCATAATTCTTTCTTTGTCATTATTTATTTGCTCCTCTCATTATAATATTGAGGAGAAATAATGATTTTTATTCACTAAAATTATTATAACCAAGTTGATTTAATATTTTTTCACGATCTTTCCATTTTTTTACTACTTTTACATATAATTCTAAATATACTTTTTTTCCTAAATATTCTTCTATATCTTTTCTTGCACGTATTCCTATTTCTTTTATAAGAGAACCTTGTTTTCCTATTATAATTCCTTTTAAGTTTTCTCTATCTACTATTATTAGTGCATTTATATTTACAATATTTTTTGTATATTGTATTTTTTCTGTTATACATGCTACTGAATGTGGTACTTCTTCTTCAGTTAATTCTAATACTTTTTCTCTTATAAATTCTGCTATTACAAAAGATTCTGGACTACTAGTTATTATATCATTTTCAAAAAATTGTATATTATCTGGTAAATAATTAGTAATTACATTTATTAATCTATCTACATTATCATGTTTATATGCTGATATTGGCACTATTTCACTAAAATTATATAAATTACGATATTCATCTATTTTGGGTAAAATAGTATCTTTTTTTATTCTATCTATTTTGTTAAGTACTAAAATAACTGGCTTATTTACTTCTTTTAATAATTCTATTATAAATTTATCACCAGGACCTAATTCTGTTGATACATCTATTATAAATAAAATTACATCTACATCTTCAATAGAAAAAATAGCTTCTTTATTTAATATTTTTCCGAGTTTATTTTGTGCTTTATGGATTCCTGGTGTATCTACAAAAACTATTTGTACATCATCTTTATTATAAATTCCTTGTATAATATTTCTAGTTGTTCCTGGTTTATTTGATGTTATTGTAATTTTTCTTCCTAAAATACTATTTAATAATGTACTTTTACCTACATTTGGTCTTCCTATTAATCCAACAAAACCACTTTTCATTATTACCCTCTCCTATAAATCATCACTAGTAAATGGATAAGGACATATATCTTTTACTAATAAATTAGTACTTTCTCCAAGTGTATTCATAAATGTTACTTTACTATTAGGATTAAAAAATTCTACTATTAATTGTCTACATAAAAAGCAACAACTACTTATATTTTTTCCACTTGTCATTATATAAATAGAATCAAAATCTTCTTTTTTATATCCTAATGTTATTGCTGTTGTTATAGCATTTCTTTCTGCACATATTGTAGCACCATAACTTGCATTTTCAACATTAACTCCTGTTACTTCTTTACCATCTTTCATAACAATAATACATGATACCTTAAAATTTGAATATGGGGCATATGCATTATTTAATAATTTTAATAATTTTTCTTTCATTTTTTCCTCCAAATTATTTATTAAAAGAATGTTTTTATCAGTACAATTATTTTAGGTAAAAAGATAATTGCTCCTATAATAAAAGAAAATATACACATTACAAGTACCGAAGCACCTGCAACATCTTTTACTACCTTTGCAGTTTCATTAAATTCTTTAGTATATAAATCTACAGCTTTTTCTAATGCTGTATTTATAAGTTCACATACTAAAACAAAGTTTATTAAAAGGATAACTATAACCCATTCTAATATACTAATTTTTAAAATAAAACTTAATAATACTGCTAATATTCCGAGTATCATTTCTCTTTTAAAATTATTTTCATGACTTATTGTATAACTAATCCCCTCAAGACAATTTTTAACACTATCTAAAAATGTTCTTTTCTTACCTTTTGATTCCATATTCATTAAGTAACTCCTTTTGTAAATCAAACATTACTTTCTCTTCTTCTTCTTCCATATGATCATATCCTAATAAATGTAATATTCCATGTGTTATTAAAAAACACTCTTCTCTTAAATTAGAATGATTGTATAATTTTGCTTGTTCAAATACTTTATCAAGACATACATATATATCTCCTAACATTCTTACAGGCATAAACACTTCATCTAATGTATCTTCTAAAGCAAAACTAATAACATCAGTCTCTCTATCTACATTACGAAATTCTTTATTTAATCTATGTATTTCTTCTTTTGTAACAAAAATTATATTAAATATAGCTTCTGTTATTTCTAACTTTTCTGCTAAAAATTTAGTATAAGATAATACAGTATCATAATCAACTATTTCTTTATCAGTATTATTTATTATTTCAAACATTTTTTGCTCCTAACTAAAATAACTAAATATTTTTAAATTAAATGAATAAGCTATTATTATAACTATTATAATTATTATTAAAATATTTAAAAAAGTATCACTTTGTAAAGCTTTAGGAAGTCTTGATTTTATTGCATCAAATCCAACATATAGTAAAAATCCTGATACTCCTCCAATTAAATTTAATATTATATCATCTATATCAAATACTCTTCCTATATAATATTGTACTGATTCAATAGTACATGATGTAATTAAAGTTAAAACAGCTATTATTCCTGCTTTTTTATTTTTTAAAATATATGAACTAAAAAAACCAAATGGTATAAACAGCATAATATTTCCTATTATATTTTTTATAAACTTAGCACTTCCAATTTGATATCTAAATATTTCTTTAAATGGAATAAAGTTACTAGAGCCATAATTTATATCTTGAAAAGTTACAACATGATAAAGGCATAAAATATATATTATAAATATTAGACTTAATAATTCTTTATGAAATACAAATTTTTTATGTCCATTTAATAAATATGCGATTCTAAGTGATGATACTATTACTGCTATAATTAATACCATTGGCCATATATCTGGTAATATATCTTCGATTAAGTTTTTGATTATCATTTTATCTTTCTCCCTTAGTTATTCTTATTTTATTTTATTATTTTTCTAATTCTATAGGAACAATTTTTAAAGTATAACCTAAAGGAGCAAGTATTTTTAACATTGTATCTATACCTGGAGATATTCTTTTACTTTCAAGTCTTGCTAATGAAGGTTGTGACATCTCTACCATTTCACTAAGTCTTTTTTGACTCATCTTTTGCATTTCTCTAATTTTGACAAGTTCACTTATTAACTCATATTCCTTATCTAATAAATATTTTTCATTTTTCACATATTCTTGTGTATTTGCTTCTTCCATAGTACACCTCCAACACAACTATACAATATCATAAGTGTTATAAGAAGTCAAGAGTAAAAATTAATTTTTTTAATAATTTTTAATATTTTTTTATTATCTACCTAATCCAACCTTATTTATTACTTCTTTATACTTTAAATTAGCAATTTTAATAGTCTTTTCTTTTCCTTCATCTAGTATTTTATCTAATATATTACTATTTATTATTTTATAATATTCTTCTTGAATTTTTTGAAGTCTATTTATTACTACATCTGCAACTTCTTTTTTTAAATTTCCATAGTTATAATCTTTAAATTTTTCTTCTGCCTCTTTTATTGTTACATTAAGTATAGATGCATATATAGTTAATAAATTGGAAATCCCTGGTTTTTTTTCTACATCATAATATATTTTATTATCACTATCAGTTACTGCGGACATAATTTTTTTTCTTATATCTTTTTCACTATCTAAAAGTAAAATTGTTCCCTTGTAATTATCCGTAGACTTACTCATTTTTTTAGTAGGATCTTGTAAATCCATTATTTTGGCTCCTACTTCTGGTATTAAAGGTGAAGGTATATTAAAAGTTTTTCCATATTTATT
>CANPWS010000093.1 GCA_947584955.1 uncultured Bacilli bacterium
GAAAATACATATAATACTTACTACTTTTACAACTATATTTCGTATAATTACTTTTTTAAATTCTTCCAATCCTTGAAAAAACCAACTAATATCTAAAGCATTTGCTAATATTTCAAAAACTAATATTTTATAATAAGTAATATAGCTTCCTTTAAGACAAAAGAATAAATAAAATAGTAATAGAGAACTTCCTAAGGTAATAGTTCGCATAATTATTATTTCAAAAAAAGTTTTACTTCGCTTATAACTATTTTCTTGAACATAAGCAATTTCTCTTTGAGCATACATAGCAACTCCTAAAGATCCAAACAAGATAAAATAAGTTGTTATTGATAAAGTATAACTATATATTCCTATTTGTTCTGCACCTAATACACGTGATAAATAAGGTGTAGTTACTAAAGGAACAATTATTACTATAAGTTGA
Organism: uncultured Bacilli bacterium; assembly: GCA_947584955.1. Next base: position 428 of record CANPWS010000093.1, read on the forward strand.
TAAATTAAATTATATATATAATTTTTAGCTATGTTATTTTTCTTTTTAATTTTTACCACCTCTATACAATTAAAATTCTAATTCTAATGCCTTCTTAATTACATCATCCATATCGTAATATTTATATTCAGCAAGGCGACCGCCAAATAAAACATTTTTTTCTTTACTTGCTAATTCTCTATATTTTTCTGCTAGTTCGTTATTTTTATCGTCATTTACAGTATAATATCTTTCCATACCATCTTTATAGTCGCTTGGATATTCATAAGTAATAATTGTTTTGGAACTACTGGTATTTTCAAAATGTTTATGTTCAATTACTCTTGTATATTCTACTTCATGCCCTGTATAATTAACTACTGCATTACCTTGATAGTTTTCTTTATCTAAAATTTTAGTTTCAAATCTTAAACTACGCCACTCAAGTTCCCCTAATGAATAATTAAAATATTCATCTAATGGACCAGTATAAACTATTTTTTTAGCCATTTTTTTATATTCTTCAATATTATCAAAAAAATTAGTGTTTAATTTAACTTCTATTCCATCAAGCATTTTTTCAATTAATTTAGTGTAGCCACCAATTGGAATACCTTGATAACGATCATTAAAATAATTATTATCATAAATAAGTCTTACAGGCAACCTTTTTATTATAAATGCTGGTAAATCTTTACAATTTCTATTCCATTGTTTTTCAGTATAACCTTTTACTAACTTTTCATATATAGTTCTTCCTACTAAAGATATTGCTTGTTCTTCTAAATTTTTAGGCTCTACCTTTATTTCTTTTCGTTCCTCATTGATATGCCTTAAAGCATCTTCTGGAGTAAAAACATCATTCCATATTTTAGAGAAAGTATTCATATTAAAAGGCATATTATATACTTCATTACCAATACGTGCTATTGGTGAATTTGTATATCTATTAAATTCTACAAAAGAATTAACATAATCCCAAACGTCTTTATAATCAGTATGAAAAATATGTGCACCATATTTATGAACGTTTATACCTTCAATATTTTCAGTATAAATATTACCCCCAATATGGTTTCTTTTTTCAATAACTAACACTTTTTTACCATCTTTTTTTGCTAAATTTGCAAATGTTGCTCCAAATAAACCGGACCCAACAATTAAATAATCATATTTCATCTTTAACCTCATTTAATATTTTTTCTAAAACTTTTAAAGTATAATAACCACTTCTTACCTTTTTACCAATTTCCATTACATTTTTCTTTTTTATATCTAAATCTTTAAAATCTAAATTATTTATATCATATACATTATCTATCAAATATCCAATATTATTATCTTTTACAAAATTAGCTATCGCAGATTTTCGCCAAACTATTACTGGAAGATTAGCCGCTAGATAACAAGATAATTTATGAGGATTATTATATTTAGTATAATGCTTTAAATAATAATTTTCATCATCTGAATTATATTTTCCATCCCAAACCAGACCTATATCTCCAGTTATTGAGTTTATAACATCATCTGCACTATATGTCCCTTTATATTTTATTTTTTTATTTATATATTTTTCTATTCCTTTTCCGTATATATTAAGATTAAAATTCATTTTGTTTTCTTCTAATTCATATAAAAATTCTGATTTAAATTTATCTAAATTTCCCGCATATATAATATTCTTTTCTTTATTTTTCGTTTCTTTCTCTTCCTCTTTTTTCTCATTACAAAGATAATCAAAACATTCTAAAATATATAACTTTTCTTTTGATATTCCCTGTTCTATTAAAAACTTTTGCATTACTTTATTATGACAAATAATATAATTAGCATTATTAAAAAGGTTAATTTCTTTTTTTAATTTTTTAAAATCTAACTCTCTTAACCAATTTATATCATGTATAAATAAAATTATTTTTTTTGACTTCAATATTTTAGAATAAAAAGTAAGCAAAAAAAATGGATAATCAAAATAATTACTTTGAATAATATAATATTTTTTATTACTAGAAAAAACTAAATAAATAAATTTTTTTAAAATATAAATTATTTTTCTTATTATAGTTAATAATTTATTATTAGAAAGATAAAGATTTATTCTTCTTTCTTTAAAATTATATTTATTAATTATAATTTTAGATACATCAAGTGGGGCTTTTGATCCTGCGCCAATTCCAGTACAAACATTACTTGATAACAACTCTATTTGATGATATTTATTATTTTCTATTTTTTTCATGATTAACCTCCTTAATTAAATAATTTCACTTTTGCCATTTCTATTAAAGATAAAACTTGCCATAATATAAATTTTTTCTTTTTTAAACTATAAATATATAATTTTTCAATTATATTAAATTCTTTTTCAGTAGATTTAAAATAATTATCAAAAATCCCACAAGATAATAAGAAAGTATTTTTAAATGTCTCTTTATCTAAATGTCTTGTTCTAAGCCACATTACTTTTCCTAATTCATTTAATAAATTTTTATAAAAGTAATAGTCTTTTTGTAATTTCAATTCTTCTCTTTTTTCTAATATTAGTTTTAAAAGAAAGTATTGTGCTAAACTTTTATAATTTTTTTTATTTTCCTTACTTCTTGATGAAGAATCTTGACGAATAGCGTAATAATATAAAGAATTATCTATAATAGCAAGTTTTTTTGCTTTAGGAAATATTATTAATCTCATTATCATATCTTCATATGCACAACCAACTGGAAAACTTAAATTTTTAAATAAATCTTTATGAATAATACACATACAACAATGTCCTTTTATATTATAATCTTTTAAATTTTCTTGTTTAATGATTTTATTTTTATATTTAAACTCTTTTATTATTTTATTAGTATCTATATTAAATTCAAAATAACCGCATTTTACTACTTCTACATTCTCTTTATATGCTATATTAAGAAGCGTATCGACATATAATTCGCTCACGTAGTCATCAGAATCAACAAAGCTTAAATATTCTCCTTTAGAATTATTGATTCCAAGATTTCTTGCTCCTCCTGCACCAATATTTTTTTGGTTTAAAACTTTTATTATTTTAAATTTTTTTTCATATTCTTTAAGAATTTTTAATGAATTATCAGTACTTCCATCATTAACAAAAATTATCTCATATGTATAATTGGTCTTTTGACTAATTAAAGAATTAATACATTGTTCTATGTACTTTGCCGTATTATATACTGGAACTATAATAGATAAATCAATACTTGCTTTTTTAGATACAATGAGATTTTCCCAATATAATGTGGAATTATATTTTTTAAGTAATTGATTTTCTAGTTTCATACTCCTTATCCTCACTTTCTTTATTTGTCAATCCACTAAAAACTAACATTATTGGAAATACAACAGTTTCATGCCTTATCCAGGATCCAAAATCTGGTTCAAAAGTAGCAGAACCTAATACAAAAGCTAAAAATATATAAATTGCTATCTTACTTTCTTTGGAAATATTTTTCATATTTTTAAGTTGTTTAAATATAAAAGCAGTAATTATTAATTGATAAGTTACATATAATAAATATTTTGGGCCGAGTCTAATTAATTCAAGTGGAAACATTAATCTAATGATTGAAATAATATATTCAATAGTCAACAATAATAGATTAGAAGACCCTATTATTGGCCATATACAAGTAGCAGCACTACTGCTTCTTAATCTAACTCTAACTAATTCCGCATAATTGTCGGGAGATATAATTTTAGCTACATTTAAAACACTATAATAAGCTAAACCAGCAATTAACAATAAAAAGATAATATGTCGTAATTTAAATTTTTTTATTTTAGAAATATATATTTTATCCATTAAAGCAATGCCAACTGTAAAAAAACACATTAAAATGTAATAATTTCTAAAAAAGAAAGCACATAGTATATATACAAATACACAGAGCCAAAATTTAGTATTATATTTTAATTTTTTAGATATTAAAATAATAAACATTAATATAAAATAAAACATTTGTATAGGTTCTTTTGCCAAACAGAAATCCCATATATTAAGAACTGCAATAGACGATATTAAAAATATTAATTCTACTAACGAGAGACTATTTTTAACTTTTAATAACATTATAAAAAGAATAATATTAAAAAGAATTGATATATAAATTTCAAAACCTTCATAAGTCCTAATGCCAAAAATGTTTATTTTTTCATAAATAAAATTCGTATTAGTGCCTAAATCAGAATCACCACTGTTTCTTTCTGTTATATCACTCATAGTTAAGCCAAAATGATTACCACCATTAACTACTTTTTGTATTAATGTGTACCCAACACTAAAATCTAATAGTGTACCTTTCATAACTGTATATCTGACTACTTTGCCCATTAAAACTATTATAATAAAAAAGCACATTATTAATTTTAAAGGAAATTTTTTATTCATTTTTTATCACATCCAATATAATATTTTTCTAAATATTTTGCCGTATCTTCTATAAAATATCCTGCTTTTTTTAAATTTTCTAAATTATCACTTCTAGATAAATCAGATTTAAGTATTATATTTGCCCAATCTTTAGGGCTATTATTTAATGATATAAATTCTACATTATTCGTAATTTTTACTTCATTTGTTATAACATCTTTTGACATAAAACAAGGAAGTCCTGATGCTTGAGCTTCTACCCCAACAACTGGTAATCCTTCATAAAGAGATGGCATAATAAATATAT
>CANPWS010000094.1 GCA_947584955.1 uncultured Bacilli bacterium
TAGGTTCAAAATTATTTTCTACATCTACTCCAAGTCCAAATTTACCACTAGTTTTAAGATCTCTAATATGACCTAGTGAACTTACTACTTTATAATCTTTACCAAGATATTTTTCAATAGTATGACTTTTACTTGGTGATTCTACTATAACTAATTTTTTGCTCATACGTATTTTTCTTCCCTTTCTTTAACATTATATACTAGCTTTATATATCTTTGTCAAGTCTTTTTTAAAAATATACAATTTGTTATGACAATTAAATAAACTTGCTATTATAATTTATATTTTATTTATTATAATTATTTATTATTACTTTTTATATAAATAATTATAATATTTTATATTTATTTAAGAATTAATCATTATATATTTATATTTAATACTTATTTTAATATTTATTTTTTTAAAATTAAAAATACTTGTTTTTAGAATTTGATGTGATATAATTAACAATAGGTGAATGTTATGAAAAAACATAAAAAGTATAGATTAAAAAAAGGTAGAATTATTGTATGTTTAATAGTTTTAGTATCTATTACTACTCTTTTATTTAATATTGGTAATATTACTAATTATATAAATTTAAAATCACTTCATTATTCTGATTTAGCTTTTGATAAAATAAGAAAAGATAATATTGATATTAATGTTTATTCAAAAACTTTAGATAATATTATTAGTACAGATTATTTTATTTCTGAATATCTTGATGATTATTTAAAGATTGAATATAATTCTGATGAACACTTTTTTGAAAATATTAATAGTCTTTTAAAAAAAGGTTATAATTATTCTTTAATAAATGAAATATATAAATTTGTTAGTATAGATAATATTAAAGTAATTATTGATAATGACTACAATAATAAACTTCATGATATTCTGAATGATTCTTATTTTAAGGAAGAAAATCTTGATAGATATTTAAAATATAATAAAGATAATATTGTCATGAATGTTAATATGAATTTAGATTATGATTTTTATACTCATGATATTCCTGTTGAAAATATTGATAATTATATGATTGTTAATAAATATTATAAACTTAGTGAGGATTTTGTACCAGAATTGGTTAAAATAGATAGTAAATATGCAATTAATAATAATCAGTTAATGACTAAAGATGCTAAAGAAGCTTTTGAAAAGATGTGTATAGATGCTAGAAATGATAATATTTATTTATATTCTGGTTCTGCATATCGAAGTTATTCTTACCAAAATAATTTATATAATAATAGAGTTAAATCCGAAGGATTAGAATATGCTAATAAAAGTGCTGCTAAGGCAGGATATTCTGAACATCAAACAGGACTTGCACTTGATGTATTAAATGGTAACTTTGAATATTTAAGTGATACTGATAAAGAATTTAAATGGCTTATTGATAATAGCTATAAATATGGATTTATTTTAAGATATCCTAAAGACAAAGAAAATATTACTGGTTATATGTATGAACCTTGGCATTTTAGATATCTAACTGTAGAAGTTGCTAGTATTATTAAAGAAAAAGATATTACTTATGAAGAATATATTGGTATGAAAAAATAATTTACGTATATAATAATTAATGGTGAATATTATGAATATAGATATGCGTAAATATATTATTGAAAATTTTAAAAATGATAGTATTTCTGATATTAGATCTTCAATTGATAAATCTATTTCTTCTGGTGATGAAGAACCTTTAATTGGGCTTGGAGTTTTCTTTGAACTTCTTTGGAAGAATTCTGATGATAAAACTAAAGATTTAATTTTAACTAATATAAAAAAAGGAATTTAAAGTTTATTATTTAAATTCTTTTTTATTTTTTACTTATTCCACCATATCTTCTATCTCTTTTTGTATATTCTATAATTGCTTTATCAAATTCTTCTTTTGTAAAATCAGGAAAATAAGTTTTAGGAAAATAAAATTCTGCATAGGAATTTTGCCATAAAAGAAAGTTACTTAATCTTAACTCTCCACTTGTTCTTATCATTAAATCTACATCAGGTAAATCTTGATATAAATATTTAGAAAATACTTTCTCATCTACTTCTTCTTTATTTATTTTACCCTCTTCGATATCTTGACTTAATCTTAATGCTGCATCTACTATTTCACTTCTTCCTCCATAGTTTAAGCAAACATTTAATATTCCATCTGTATTATTTTTTGTTTCTTCTACTATTGTATCCATCGCTTCTAATACTCTGTCTTCTAACATTGTTCTTCTACCTGAAAATACAACTTTTATATTTTCTTTCTGATAAAATTTATCTGTTTTAAATCCTGTTACGAAAAGATTCATTAAATGTTCTACTTCTTCTTTACTTCTTTTGAAGTTTTCTGTAGAAAAAACATAAACACTAACCACTTTTATTCCTTTTTTAAATGCATAACTTGTTATTTCTTTTAATCTTTTAAATCCTGCATCATGTCCCTTACTTCTTGTTAATCCTTTTTCTTTTGCCCATCTTCCATTTCCATCTACTATTATTGCTATATGGTTGGGTATTTTTAAGTTGTTATAATCCATTATTTATCTTCTTCTCCTTCAAATAAAAAAGTCTTATTTTTGTTGTAAGACCCTTTTTTATTTTTTATTTTTTTCTTTCATTTCATTAAAGACTGTCGCTAATGAAGCAATACCTTGAAGTTCTGATGGAATTATTATCTTTGTTGATTGACCATCCGCTACTTTAGCTAAGGCTTCGAATGACTTTAATGTTAAAACTGAATTATCAGCTTTGGCATTTTTTAAAAGTTCTATTCCTTTTGCTTCTGCTTCTTTTATTTTTAATAAAGCTGCTGCTTCTCCTTCTGCTATTTTTATTTGACTTTCTTTTTTAGCTTCTGCTTTTAATATTGCACTTTCTTTTTCACCTTCAGCAAGTAAGATTGATGACTTTTTTTCTCCTTCTGCTTGCAATATTTTTTCTCTTCTTTCACGTTCTGCACGCATTTGTTTTTCCATTGCTTCTTGTATATCTCTAGGTGGAATTATATTTTTAACTTCTACTCTATTTACTTTTATTCCCCAAGGATCAGTAGCTTCATCTAATATGGCTCTCATTTTAGAGTTTATGATATCTCTTGATGTTAATGTTTGGTCTAACTCTAATTCTCCAATTAAATTTCTAAGTGTTGTTGCAGTTAAATTTTCAATTGCATTAACTGGGTTTTCTACACCATATGTATATAATTTTGCATCTGTTATTTGAAAGTATACAACTGTATCTATTTGCATTGTTACATTATCTTTTGTTATTACTGGTTGTGGTGCAAAATCTTTTACTATCTCTTTTAAAGTTACTATATTTGATACTTTATCAACAAATGGTAATTTAAAATGTAATCCATTACTCCATGTCTCAAAATATGAACCTAATCTTTCTATAACATAAGTCGTCGCTTGTGGTACTATTTTTATATTTGGTAATACTAATATAGCTATTAATATTAAAATTATTATTAAAATACTCATTTTTACTCCTCCCACTTCTTAACAAATAGTTTTACACTATCTATTTTTAATACTTTTACATATGTTCCTTCAGGTAAATCTTGAGTTGAATATGCACTCCATCTTTTACCATCAATTTTTACTTCTCCTATTTTATCTTTGGTTATTTTTTCAGTAACCAATCCTTTTTTACCTACTATTCTTTCTAAATTTGTTTCTTCTTTTTTTATTTTTAATAGATTTACTAAACTTTTTCTTGTAAATAGCATTAATGCTGCCCCAAGAATAACGAATACAGCAAAACATATTAAATCATTTACTCCTAGTAAAGATAAAATCAGGCTAATTAATCCAGATGCTATAAACCATATTGATACTAAAGAGACGGTTGCAGCTTCTAGAATGCTAAGTAATATTATTATACCTAGCCATAACCAACTACTCATATATTTTTTTTACTCCTTCACTCCTTCATGTCATAATTATACTACTTATTAGTAGTTTTTACAAGACTAATATATTTCTTTGTTTTTTTCTTGATATTCTCTAAATAATTCTAAACATTTTTCTCTTTCTATATTTTTAAATGATAATAAGTCCTTTCTTCCATATCTTATATATTCATAAATAAAATCATCTCTAAATCCTATTTCTTGAGCATCTTTTAAATTTGTTCCATAATATACTTCTTTTATATTTGACCATATTATTGCAGATATACACATTGGGCAAGGATAACCAGTTGCATATATTTTACAACCTGTTAAATCATGTGTTTTTAAAACTTCTCCAGCTTTTCTAATAGCATTAATTTCTGCATGAGCTGTAGGATCATGACTACCTAATACTGTATTTGAAGCTACTGCAATTACATTATTATCTTTGTCTGTTATTACGGCTCCAAATGGTCCACCTATATTATTATTCATTGTTTTTCTTGCTTCATTAATTCCTAATTCCATCATAATTTACTTCCTCATTTCTTTCTATTTTCTTTTTAGATAATATCATATTAAATTATTGAAGTCAAGTTAGGATTTTTTTAAAATTATTACTTATATTATTATTTTATTTATAAGTTTAAAAAAAACTACAACAATTTATATTATTATAGTTCTTTTTCTATCCTAAAGGGATTAGTTATTTCTCCTGTTCCATATTTTAATGAGTCAGATTTTAGTGATATTACTGGTTTTATTCCAAAAATATTACTTACCCAATTAGTTCTAAAGTATCCATTACTGTCAACATTTAATACATGATTATAATTACCATCAAAAAAACCAGGTGTCATCGTCCAATAATCAAATTTTGTATATAGATAATAAAATTTATTTGAATTTTGTCCTATTTTACTATTATCCATATTTTTTCCTCCAGCAAACATGACTTCATCTGCCGTTATTAATCCTATCGGGTAAGTTAATGCTCCATTTCCAATAGCATCACTTACTGTGAATTTATCATTATCTTGTAGGCACTTAAATGTTGGATTTCCACTAACATATGCTCTAGCATAAGATGCATAAGTTGATAGTATAGCTCCATATCCATAATTTTCTTTACTTTGATAACTTACTAAACTTCTATCGTTACAATAAATTTCATCTATTATATATTTTTCATATAAAGTATTACTTATATTATCTTCATA
>CANPWS010000095.1 GCA_947584955.1 uncultured Bacilli bacterium
TTTTTGAATTTATATTACAATATTCCTTTTTAATTTTTTTTAATTATTATCAAAAATTGTACAAAGGAAAAAATTCTCAATATAAAAATATTGTATAAAATTAAGAATTATTGTATACTTATATTGTAGTATAGGTGGTAAGATGAAAAAAAAGAAAATAAGTAATAATAGAATAATTTATACAATTTTATCAGTTTTAGCTCTTTCTATAGTAGTCGTAGGTATAGTATTTGCTTGGAAAAGTTATAATGATGGCAATGATCCTGATGATATGAAAGAAGATATTTTAGAAAAAAAGTAAAATTACGAATAAATCTCAGTTCTTGATATAGAAATGAGATTTTTATATAAATAAATACAAAATATGAAAATATATCAGTTTTTTATAATTATAAAAAGGAAAAGGATTGTCTTATGAAAATTATCATTTACAATCCTTTAATTAATAAATATTATTTTTGTTTAGATTTAAGAAGTTTTTTATATTCATTAAAATCTACAACATTGGCTTTAAAATTAACTTCTCCATCTTCGGAAACAATTTTAGAAAAGATACTTTGTGAATTGTTTTCTACGATATATGCAAGTTTATTAATACCTTTTGTTAATCCAATTAAACCAGTAATAGCCATAATTACACTGGCAATAGAGACAACTTCTAAATTTTCCATATTATTACTAATTATATAATTAGCAACCGCTAATATTATTGATAGGATAGATAAACCAATTAAAATAGTAGCATCAATTTCTTTTTTTCTTAAAAGAGTATTTTCTTCTTGATATTTTTTAATATTAATTATTTTATTTTTCTTTTCATCTTTTTTCATAATATTTTCCCCCTTCTTTTTTTGATGGCTTGTATTTTACAACAAAAATGTTATTTTGTCAAGTACATTTTTACAATTTTAATAAATTTTATTTATTAGTAAATCTTAAACTTTCATTAGAAACATTAAAGATTATTCCAAGTAAAAACATATAAGATAATAAACTAGATCCCCCATAACTTATAAAAGGAAGAGTTATTCCCATAATAGGAAGAAGACCTATTGTCATTGAAATATTATAAATTTGTTGAAATAATAAAACAGAAAGAATACCTCCGATTGCATATTTATCATACATATTAGTGGCTTTATTTACTGTAGTAATTAAATTAATATCAAAAAAACAAATAATTGCAATAAGTAACATAGCTCCAACAAGACCAAAGTTAGAAGTAAATACTGCAAAAATAAAATCAGTTTGCATTTCTGGAAAATAGATAGGAGTATTATTAAAACCATGACCAAATAAGCCCGCAGAGCCAATAGCGGTAACTGAATTAGTAAGTTGTAATCCACTAGAATTAGACCAATTTAACAGTCTATCCATACGATAAAAAAAGCTCGTACCAAAAATTTTAGTAAATAAATCTTGCTTAAAGAAATATAAACCTAAAAATAAAGATAATAAAGTAGCTAATACAACAATAGTAATAATAAACCATCTATTTCTAAGTCCTCCAATAAAAAGCATAGTAAAAGTAATTATAAAATACATAACAACTGCCCCAGTATCAGGCTCTATAAAAGTTAAAATAGAGGGAATAAATACTATGATTAAAACCTTTAAAATAAATTTAAATTCATCAATTATATCAGGATTAATATTTTCTTCATTAAAATCATTAATCATTCTAGCAAGTGTAATTATTAAAAATACTTTCATAAATTCCGATGGTTGAAAACTACCAATATAAGGAATTTTAAACCAACATCTTGCGTTGTTAACATCAATTCCAAAAAATAAAACAAGAATAAGTAATACTACACCAACTATATAGAAAATAAAAGCATTATTGTAAAGAAATTTATTACTAGTTGCCATCATAAAATATGCTATTGTAATACCTAATGCATACCAAATAATTTGTTTAATCCATAAATTTTGATATTCCGCGGCTAAAATACTTTTAGTTGAATAAATAGAAATAAGACTTATAATAAAAAATAAAATTATAGGTATAAGTATTGTTTTTTCTACTTTATATTTAGATATATTCTTAATAATATCACCACTCTTTCATTATTTATTTTAACACATTTTTTGAAATTTTTGCATATATTTTACATATATTAAATTAGAGGTGAAACATGAATAAAGAACTTCCTAAAATGTATCATAATAATTTTAATAAAAATATAAGCAATAATGAAAGAGTTTATTCAACTTTAACAAAAAATATAAATAATATTAAAGATAATAAGACAGTATTTCCAAATGATAATTTAGATAAAATTCCAGATAGATTTACAATAGAACAGAAAATATTTAATATATTTAATGCAAAAGACTATATATATAAAGCAGATGTTGTAATAGTTACAGATAATCAAGTATTAAATAAGAGAATAATAGGAAAAAATAATAATAATTTAATAACTATAGATAATGAATATATTCCTATTTCAATAATAAGAGATATATATAGACAATAACTACTTACATATACTTTTGTAAGTAGTTATTTTGGTAATATAAAATTAATATATTATACTTATAATTTAGTATTTTTTTTTGCTTTTTTTTATTTTTTATTTATTTGACTAAGAATAGATAATATGCTAAAATTATGATATAAAATGAAAAAGAGAGGAATAATTATGAGTAATATAAAAATGGATGAAATGGTAAGTTTTTGTAAACAATATGGTTTTATATTTCAAGGTAGTGAAATTTATGGAGGACTTGCTAATACTTGGGATTATGGACCACTTGGTTCCAGACTTAAAAACAATATAAAAGATGCATGGAGAAAAAGATTTATTCAAGAAAGAAATAATGCTTATGAAGTAGATGCGGACATATTAATGCATCCAAAAGTATGGGAAGCATCAGGACATATTTCATCTTTTTCAGATCCTTTGGTAGATTGCCGTGAATGTAAGACAAGACATAGAGCAGATAATTTAATTAATGATTATTCTAATTCTTCTTTGGGAGATAAACTTTCTAAAGAAGAAATGATATCTTATATAAAAGAAAACAAAGTTCCATGTCCAAAGTGTGGTAAATCAAATTTTACTGATATTAGAGAATTTAATTTGATGTTTCAAACATACCGTGGAGTAACTGAAGATAGCAAGAATGTTATTTATTTAAGACCAGAAAATGCTCAAGGGGAATATGTTAATTTTCTTAACGTTCAAAGAACAATGAGAACTAAATTACCTTTTAGTATAGGACAAATTGGTAAAGCATTTAGAAATGAAATAACTCCAGGAAATTTTACTTTTAGAACAATTGAATTTGAACAAATGGAGTATCAAACATTTTGTAAAAAAGGTGAAGATGAAAAATTATATGAATATTTTAAAGAGTATGGTAAAAAATTTTATGAAGATTTAGGTATAAATCCTGAAAAATTAAGATTTCATGATCATGAAAAATTAGCTCACTATGCTAAAGCTGCTTGTGATATAGAATATGAATTTCCATTTGGTTTTGGAGAAATTAATGGTACACATAATCGAACTGATTTTGATCTTACTAGACATGAAGAATATAGTAAAGTATCTCAAGAATATCTTGATCCAGATACTAATGAAAAATATATTCCATATATAATAGAATCAACTTATGGATTAGATAGAACAGTTCTTGCAGTACTTTTTGATGCATATCATAAAGAAATTTTAGAAAATAATGAAGAAAGAGAAGTATTAAAGCTTCATCCATATCTTTCACCTTATAAAGTTTGTATATTGCCATTAGTTAAAAAATATCATAAGGATAAAGCTACTGAAATATATGAAAAATTATCAAAAGAATTTATGACAACATATGATGAAAGTGGAAGTATAGGTAAACGTTATCGTAGACAAGATGCAATTGGTACACCATTTTGTATAACAATAGATGATGATACATTAAATAATAATACTGTAACTATAAGAAATAGAGATACAATGGAGCAAATTACTTTAAATTTAGAAGAAGTAACTGAATATGTAAATAGTAAAATTAAATTTTAATAGATAAATAGCTATAGTAAAAATAATTTATTTTCTATAGCTATTTTAATAAAAATATTTAATTAGTAAAAAGTAAAAGTTATGAAAGGAATTAAACCATGGAGAAGTATAAAGAAATAGAAAGAAGTATTATAACAAAATATAGAAAAGATATTTGGAGTAAGTTTGTAAAAGCAGTGAAAGAATATAAGTTAATTGAAGATGGAGATAAAATAATGGTATGTATAAGTGGAGGAAAGGATTCATTTTTACTAGCTAAATGTATGCAAGAGTTACATACTCATGGTAAAGCTAACTTTGATGTTATTTATGTTGTTATGGACCCTGGTTATGATGATTATAATAGAAATTTAATTATAGATAATGCCAAAATTTTAAATATACCAATTCAAATGTTTAAAAGTAATATATTTGATGTTGCTTTTGAAAAAGGTGGTAAAAGTGCTTGCTATTTATGTGCTAAAATGAGAAGAGGATATTTATATAGTAAAGCTAAAGAATTAGGATGCAATAAAATAGCCTTAGGTCATCATTTTAATGATGTTATTGAAACAACGTTACTTTCTTTATTTTATGGCTCTGAGACCAAAACAATGATGCCTAAACTTCATAGTGAACACTTTGAAAATTTAGAATTAATAAGACCTCTTTATTTAGTTAAAGAAGATTCTATTATTTCTTGGAGTAAATTTAATGAATTAACTTTTATTAATTGTGCATGTAAATTTACTAAAGAGTGTTCAGCATTAAATGATGGTACTAGTAAAAGAAAAGAAGTTAAAGAATTAATTAAATCTATGAAAAAAATAAATGCTAACATTGATAGTAATATTTTTAATGCATTAAATAATGTTAATTTAAATTGTGTTTTAGGTACTAAAAAAAATGGCGTTTACCATAGCTTTTTAGATAATTATACTCATGAAAAATAAATATACCTCTTGAATAATGAATGGTTGTGTGATACAATTAATACATAAATAAATGGTAGAAAGAAGGTGCCTCTCTCATGAAAAATATAATAAAATGTACACATACATTTGTACGTAATGGGGGGG
>CANPWS010000096.1 GCA_947584955.1 uncultured Bacilli bacterium
TTTCCCAGGAGGAATATCTTCTCATGTTGCACCAGAAATGCCTGGTTCTATTCATGAAGGTGGAGAACTTGGATATAGTTTAGCTCATGCTGCAGGAGCTGTTTTAGATAACAAAGATTTAATTGCTGCTTGTGTTGTTGGTGATGGAGAAGCAGAGACTGGTCCACTTGCAACTAGTTGGAATATAAATAAATTTTTAAATAAAAAGACAGATGGAACAGTTTTACCAATTTTACATAGAAATGGTTATAAGATTTCAAATCCTACAGTTTTTGGTAGAATGAATATGAGTGAAATAACAAATTTCTTTAAAGGACTTTCTTATAAACCTTATTTTGTTACTGGTAGCGATTCAATGAAAATGCATAATGAAATGGCTAGTGTTATGGATAAGGCTATTAAAGAAACACAAAGAAGAAGGACAGTACAAGAAAAATATAATAAAGATCATGGTATAATACCAAAGACTATAATAAAAGAAATAAGAGATTTAATTTCCAATGAAGATAATGAAGTAAAAGATAAAAAGAAAATAAAATTAAGTAAGAAAGATAAAATAAATAAAATAGAACAATTAACTAAAGAAATGAATCTTGCTGCTAAAAATCTTGATTTTGAAAGAGCAATGGAATTAAGAGATATAATATTTGAACTAGAAAGCAATTAAAGTAATAATGAAACTGATAAAAATAGCTAAAATAGTTTGGAAAACTCTACCAATAAAAAAGTTACGATAAGAAATATCGGTGTATGATAGTTCATTAATAACCTGCATATGAACAGAAAATCCACCAAAAGAAAGTACTGCCGAAGATATAACAACAAGAAAACTAGAACTAAAATTATAAAGACTAATTTCTTTAAGACCACTAGTAATTTCTAATAAAGATTTAACTAAAATTCCATTTAAAGAATTAAAGTTAAATAAATTAATAATAAGAGTAGATACAATTAAAAAAGAACTAAGTGTACCTAAAATAAGTAAAAGACTATCGATAGAATTTTTAATAGCTTTTGAAAAAGTATTACCAAACGTATTAAAATTATTACTATTTATGTTATAATAATTACTTGGATTATTAAATTTTCTTAGTAAAATAGCAATAATAAAATTAGGTAAATAATGTGAAAGCAAAATAATTAATCCAAGTTTACTATCATTAAAAAACATAATAGTTAAAGTACCAAGAATAAACATAGGATTAGAAAAGTGAGTAAAAAATAATAAATGTTCTGCTTCATCTTTAGAAATTTTACCATCATTATATAAAATCTTAATATTTCTAGCATTTGATGGAAAACCAGAAATAAGACTAATAAAAAAGATAAACAAAGCATTATCACTAATATTAAATAATTTTTTAAAAAAATTTCTAATAAATTTAGGAATATAATAAATAGCATTATAACTATTTAAAATATCAGATATGACAAAAAAGGGAAATAAAGATGGTATAATAGAGCTAATCCAAATATTTAAAGAAAAACTAACAGTATTAAATACAACATTTCTATTTAAAAATATTAAAATTAGAAAAAAAAGACAAGTAATAATAACTAGTACATTAAAATAAATTCTTTTCATACTTAGATTATATGTACAAGATATAGATATTTATGAATAAAAAAATTAAAAATAAATAAAATTAATCATGGAGGATATTGATGAATAAAATAAAAGAGTATCTAAAAGAATATAAATTATTTATAATAATATTATTAGTAGCATTTATAGTATTTAATATTAGACTTCCATATTATGTTATGGCACCAGGTGGAATAATACCTATAGATGATAGAATAGAAACGATAGAAAAAAATGATAGTAAAGGAAGTATTAATTTACTTTATGTGACAGAATATAATGGAACTGTAAGCTCACTATTATTATCATTATTTTTAAGTAACTGGGATGTTCAAAAAATAGAAACAGAACAAATTGCTGATGAAAAATTGGAAGAAATACATCAAAGAAATAAAATACTTTTAGATAATTCAAAGCAAAATGCTATTTTTGTTGCATATCGTAAAGCAGGTAAAGAAATAAAAATAACTAATAAAAAGAATTTAATAATTGGTGTAACAGAAGATAATGGATTAAAAATAAATGATGAAATACTAGAAGCAAATGGAATAGTTATTGAAGATATAAATACTTTAAAAGATATAATAAGTAAAACAGAAGTTGGAGAAAAAATAAAATTAAAGATAAAAAGAAATGAAAAAGAAATGAATTTTGATATTCCTGTTAATTTAAAAAATAATATGAAAGTAATGGGAGTAGTTATGGTTACAAATTATGAATATAGCCTTGATCCAAGTATAAAAATAGATTTCAAAGAAAGTGAAGGAGGTTCATCTGGAGGAGTAATGATGGCTACTAGTATTTACAATAAGCTTACAGAAAATGATATAACTAAAGGACTTGATATTGCAGGAACAGGAACAATAGATATTGAAGGAAATGTTGGAGAAATAGATGGTGTTAAATATAAAATAATGGGGGCAGTAAAAAATAAAATTGATTTAGTTTTTGTACCAAGTGGTAATTATGAAGAAGCTATAAATACCAAAAAAGAAAATAAATATGACATTGAAATAGTAAGTATAGATACCTTTGATGATGTAATAAACTATTTAGAAAATTATAAAAAGTAAAAAGAATGTTTAAAAAAAGTAGGCATTCTTTTTTATAAGTAAGTCTTATTTATTTATAAAAATCATATATATAAAGTAGGTGATAATATGATAGATACTACAAAATATATAGAAAAAATTAAAAATAGAGAAGATAAAAATAAAAAAGAAAAAAATAATAAAGTAAATAAAAAAAAGAAAACAAAAAATTTAATAAACAAAGTTCTAGTAGTAGCAGTATTATTTTTAATAAATTTAATAGTAATGAAATCAAATGAAGATTATAGAAATTTTATTCATGAAAAAATTTATAACAACAATTTTTCGTTTACTAAAATAAAAGAGTTTTATAATAAATATCTAGGTGGAGTAGAAGCTTTAGATAAATTAGTTAATAATAGTAAACCAGTATTTAACGAAACACTTTCATATAAGAATAGTAGTATTTATTTAGATGGTGTAAAATTAGAAGTTGCATCATCTTATTTAGTACCAGTAATAGAAGATGGTTTAGTAGTTTTTGTAGGAGAAAAAGAAAACTATGGAAATACTATAATAATACAAGGAATAGATGGAATAGATATTTGGTATGGAAATATGGCAAATACTTCAGTAAAACTTTATGACTATGTTGAAAAAGGAGCGTTACTAGGTGAAGTATCAAATAATAGTTTATATTTAGTTTATTCAAAAGATGATAAATTTTTAGATTATAAAGAGTACTTAAAATAATTTAAGTATTTTTTTCATATAATTTATTATGAAAAAAATTAAATTTCATTATACATATTATATAATTAGTTTATCTTTTATTTTAACAGGGGGTTTTGTAAATTTAATTGCTTTTACTAGTATAATATTAATTCATGAATTAGGGCATTATTTAGCTTGCTTAAAAACTAAAGTAAATGTAAGTAAAATAACAATTTATCCATATGGAGGTATAACCCAAATAGAAGATTTAATAGATCTTGATTTAAAAAAAGAATTATTAATAAGTATATCAGGAATAATTATCCAAAGTATTTTTTTCTTTCTAATTTATTTTTTGTACAGTAAAGGATTAATTAGAGAATATACATATCAAATATTTTATAATTATCATTATTCTATTTTAATATTTAATTTAATACCTATTTATCCATTAGATGGTTCAAAGATATTAAATATAATAATAAATAAAATATTTAATTTTAGATTAAGTAACTTTTTTCTTATTATAATTTCAATAATAAATATAATAATATTATCTTTTATATATAAAGTAAATTATTCATATGTTATGATAATTTTAATATTAATAAATTATTTATATAGTTATATTAAAAATTTAAAATATATGTATAATAGGTTTTTATTAGAAAAATTTTTGTATAGAAAAGAATATAGTAATAAGAAGATTATTAAAAATTATACTAATATGTATAGAAATACTAACCATTTAATTAAAATAGATAATAAGTATCAAAAAGAGAATGATTTTTTAGATAAAATGTTTGACTTAAAATAGAAAATATGGTACAATCATAATGTTTTAAAGACCTCGGGTTGATACTCAACCGCACCAAAAAGGTATAAGCAGATTTAAAAAAATCCACCTTAAGGGCGAGTCTTTGAAGAAAATAAAGGAGGTATACAATAATGAAAGCAGTAATAGAAACTGGTGGAAAACAATATTATGTTGCTGAAGGTGATATAATTTATGTTGAAAAATTAGATTTAAACGAAGGCGATAAAGTTGTTTTTGACAAAGTATTAATGGCAGATGGTGTTAGTGGAAATCCTTATGTTTCTGGTGTAACAGTTGAAGGCGTTGTTTTAAAGCAAGGTAAAGGTAAAAAAATAAAAGTATTTACTTATGTACCAAACAAAAGATCAACTAGAAAAACAAGAGGACATCGTCAACCTTATACTAAAATTGAAATTAAATTAGTTAAATAGGGTATAATTATTTATGATTAAAGTAAGTGTAAAAAAAGATAGTAATATAATTAAAAATATTACTATTACAGGACATGCTAATTATGATGAATATGGAAAAGATATTGTATGTGCAGCAGTAAGTGCAACTGTTATTACAACAATATATGGCATAATAGCATTAGAGGACTTTATATTAGAAGAAGAAGAAAGTGAAGATAAGTTAATCATTAATGTAAAAGAAAATGAAAATATATCACAAATACTTTTGGGAAATATGCTTACACTTTTAGAAAATCTAGTTATAAAGTATCCTAAAAACATAAAAATATATTATTAAGGAGGATAATGATGAAGTTCTTAGAATTTAATATACAATTATTTGCTCATAAAAAAGGACAATCTTCAACTAGCAATGGTAGAGATTCAGCAGGTCGTAGACTTGGAGCAAAAGCAAGTGATGGAGAAAAAATAACAGCA
>CANPWS010000097.1 GCA_947584955.1 uncultured Bacilli bacterium
GATGTCCTTTTGGAATATTAAGAAGTTCAAAATTATATTTATCTTCTTCTATTTCTGGACCATCTACTACATCATATCCCATTGACATAAGTAATTCTTCTACTTCTTCAATAATACGTTCTAATATATTGGGAGAACCAATTCTTACTTTAGTCGCAGGTAAAGTTATATCTATAAATTCCTTTTTTAATTTTTCATTTAATGCTACTTCTTCTAATTTTTTTTGTTTTTCTTCATATAAATTATTAAATGTATTTTTTATTTCATTAATATGCATTCCATATTCTTTCTTTTCTTCATTTGGAATGTTTTTTATATCACTTTGAAGTATACTAATTATTCCTTTTTTTGATAAATATTTATTTTTTACTTCCATTAAATCATTTAAATTATTAACTTTATTTATATCATTTTTAACTTCTTCAATTAATTCACTCATTTTTTCTTTGTTCATAATATATCCTTTCTTAAAAAAAAGATGATACCTAAAGGACGAATAAATATCCGTGGTACCACCTTTTTTAACTTTATTAGTTATCTTTATCTCTTAACGCGAGTATTCGGTAAAACTCCAAGGGTGAATTCATACTTAAATAATATACTAACATCTCACCAATATAGTTAGCTCTCTTAAAATTATTTTTTTTAGTACTACTACTTCCTTATCGACATTTTATTTTCTTGTTTTTTCTATATATCTTACTAATCTTTTTACTTCATTATTTGGACTAGTTAAAATATCTTTATTATAATATTCTTCGCCTATGTAATTATCTAAATTATATCTATAAGCATATGAATCTACTGCTTTTATCAAAGTATCTTTTGTATTATTACTACCAAAATCTACTTTATCTTTAAATTTAACTACATATGCTGGTTCTATTTCTGCTATTTTATTATTCATTTTATTTTGCCATGGTATTTTTGTTAAATCAACATTAGCATTAAATATATCATTTAATATATTATTTGTATAAGTTATCATATTTCCATCTTTATCAAACTTATAATCTTTATCTTTATATTCAAATCTATACTGAGGAACATTTATAAGTTTTTCATGTAATATTGATATTACTTTTTGCATTATTACAGCATTTTTTTGTACACTACTACTAAAATATACTAAATTATCTAAATCATAAATGGAATCATCTTTTTTTATAGAAAGTAAGTTATAACATAAATTAACGTCTTCCTTAGCTACTTCTGAATATGCTACTTCATTTGGATAAAGCATACATATTGAATGAGCAATATCAGGATTTTCTCTAAAATATTTATAAGTATTTATTAATATTTTTTTATCATAACTTTTTAAACCATTTAATATAATACATTCAATTGTTTTAGTAATTAAATATTTATAGACATTTGCTCCCATATTTTGCATTTGATATAATTCATATATGGTTGGAATATAAACTTTTTTATTTATATTTTCTTTTTTTAAATTATTTTCTATCATATTATATCCCCCTTTAATGGAAAAATATAATAACATTTTTTTATTATTTTGTCAAATTTAAATAGTCATTAATTCTTTTTCTTTTTCTTTTAATTTTTCATCTGCAATTTTATTATACTTATTTATTAATTCTTGAACATCTTCATTACCAATTTTTTCTTCATCTTCTGGTAATTTAAGATTTTTTATTGCATTATTTGCATCTTGTCTAATATTTCTCAAAGCAATTTTGGCTTCTTCAGTCATTTCTTTAACTTGTTTTACAAAATCACGTCTTCTATCTTCAGTAAGTGCTGGTATTACTATAAATATACATTCTCCATTATTATTAGGAGTAACACCTAGATTAGCTTCAAAAATAGCTTTTTCTATGGCTCCTAAAATAGTTCTATCAAAAGGTTTAATAACAAGTTGTCTTGCTTCTGGTACAGAAATATTAGCTAAACTTTTAATTGGGGTTGGCACACCATAATATTCAACTAACACTCCATCTAACATGTTAGGATTAGCTCTTCCTGCTCTTACATTAGTAAATCTTTGTTCAAGATTTTTTATTGCACTTTGCATTTTTTCTTCAGTATTATCAATTATTGTATCCATAAACTCTCCTTTTTTATATTTTATCATTAAATTTTAATAATATTATTATTTTTTTATTTTAATATTAATATAATTGTAAATTTTGAGCATTAACTGGTTCTTCAGTATATATTGCTTTTCCTTCAGTAGTTAATTTTGCATTAAATACTTTGCCTATTTCTGTATTAGGTGTAGTATTTGATAACCATACTCTTAAGTCTATTTCCATTGTTCCACCAGATTCTAAAATTACATCTTTTAATATTATTCCATTATCTAATTTATCTAATGTTTTTAT
Organism: uncultured Bacilli bacterium; assembly: GCA_947584955.1. The sequence goes on from CANPWS010000097.1 coordinate 2,349, forward strand.
ACTCTCATCATTTACTTTTATTTTTATATATTCTGATGATATTTGATTTTGAATTTCTGTAGAAAGTAACATTACATTAAACTTATACCTTAAATTACCAGTATTTGCTATTACAAATGAATATGGTTTTGATATTGAACCATTTCCATCACTCATTGGAATAGAATTAGTTAGTGTTATTGAATCAGCATTTTTATTTGCAACTATTTCCAATACCCCCGTAGTATAACTTTGCATATCAGTATTATCTTCTCTTATTAAAAGTGCATAAGCTGCTCCTAAAGCTGTTAAAATTAAAATTACTGATAACGTTATTAAAAACATTTTTTTATTCATAAAAATTTCCTTTCTTTACTATAAATACTAAAATAATTCTATCACATTTTTAATTTAAGTTCAATAAGATTATTAACAAAAATCATCTCTTATTTTATCAATCATTTTCTCATCAAAAACTTTAGATTTAATCATAGATATTTCATATTTATATGGAGGATATAATCTTTCTTTAGAATTATTATCTTTAGTTACATATGGAGTTTCTAATATTTTAGGAATATTTTCTAATTTTTTATTATAAATAATCTTTATTAAATTATCAAATCCTATATAACCAAATCCTATATTTTCATGTCTATCTTTATGAGATGCTTTTTCGTTTTTACTATCATTTATATGTAAGCATTTTAATTTATCAAGACCAATTATTCTATCAAATTCATCTAAAACATTATCAAAATTACTAACATCATATCCAGCATCATTTATATGACAAGTATCAAGACATACGCCAATTTTATCTTTAAATTTAACTTTATCTATTATTGTCTTTAATTCTTCAAAGGATTTACCAATTTCTGTACCTTTTCCTGCCATTGTTTCAAGTAAAATCATGACATCAAATTTATTATCTAAAATTAAATTTAGTCCTTTGGCAATATTATTAATAGCAACATTATAATCTAAATTAACATATGATCCAGGATGAAGTACTAAATATTTCATTTTTAATTCATGACATCTTTCTATCTCTTTTTTTAAAAATGATGTAGAAAAATCAAAATTATTTGTATTAGCTAGATTAACAATATAAGGTGCATGAACAATTACATTAGATAAATCTATATTATTTTTTTTCATAAGTTCATAAGCTTTTTCATTTAATTCATAATTAAGATTACTTCTTTTAGTATTTTGAGGAGCACCTGTATAAAACATAAAAGTATTTGCTCCATAACTTATTGCTTCATTAACACTTCCTAAAAGTTGTGAATTGTTATTAAATGAAACATGACTACCAATAATCAAATTCATAATATTTTTCCTTCTTTCTTAATTTATTTTATCATATTTTTAGATAAATAAAAAGTTATTTAAAAATCATTAACGACTTTCAAATAACTTTTAAATCCAAATAGCACTAGCAACTTCCCTAACTTGTCTTTGCTCATATTTATTTGTGAATAAAATTATTTTTTTTATTAAACTTTTTATAAGGTTTTTACTTTCTAAATTTATTTCTTCCAAAGAAATATCTCTTTTAAATTCATTTTTATATTTATTATCTTTTATATATAAATATAAACTTTTATCTAAAATTTCAACTATTTTTAATTGTCTTTCATCATTACTATTAACTGCAAAAATTATTTCTCTATACCAATCAATTAATTTTGAAGAAAGTTTATCACCATAATCAAAATCATAATTAACAATATAATCATAATTAGGGCAATGCATTAATATTTTATTTACAAATGTTACATCTATAGTTTGAGTTTGAACTAATTCACGTACCATATCTATCTCCTTACTCTATCTATCTTAATTTAAGTATAGCAATTAATTTATGATTTGTAAATAGAAAATTTTGTAATTTTTAATAGATATTTTTTATTTTATACTGTTTTATATTTTACTGTTATTGTATATTCATAATAATTTTTATTACTTGTACATGTTCTATCACATGTATCAGTTAACATATTATATGTTCCAAGTACACACCATTTACATTTTGTTCCAACTAATTGTCCTACTGAACAAGATAATTCATCATCACTAAGAGGTTCAAAATGTTGCAAACAATACCATGTTGCTTTTCCCCCACATTCTCCATCATCACGACAGCTATATTTTGAACCATTACACCAATAATTTACTGTTCCTGTGCAAGTATCATGAGGAAATTGAGGCAATGAGGAACCTTGGGAAGTAATGTAATTATCTAACCAAGGAGCACACCATTCAGATATTTTTTTATTTGCAAGAAAATCAGAACAACAACTATCTTCACTTGGATGATCTGAAAAAACTGTGTCCTCAAGATAAAGCTGCTCACCTGGTTCACATGTTGGTTCTGAAAGAGTACTACCATATCTATATATAACTGTACCATTAATGGCACAACCTAGCGGATCAGCACACGAGCTACCCGGTTCACCTGCATCTCCCTCACAATAATCAAGAGCATCTATTTGAAATACTGCTTTCTTCACCTCGCAAACATTGTCAACAAGTTCCATACCACGAGGACATCTTTTAGGAGAAGTAGTTTCTGGCGTCGAAGAACAAGTTCCTTCATGAACGCCAGTATGCATAGTACCTCCAGAAACTTTATAAGATAATATACCATTACTTCCTAGACTATGACTATCTACTTTTCCATTATC
>CANPWS010000098.1 GCA_947584955.1 uncultured Bacilli bacterium
TTTTAATTTAAATCTAAATTATAGTAATAAATCCATGTTCCACGTGGAACATGAAACTTAAATGATAGAATTAAATTTGATATTTTTAGCAATCAAAAGATAAGATTGCTAAAAATATCAAAAATGCTAATAATTAAAATAAATATAAAAATAGCGTTTTTTATGTTGCTTAAATGAAAAAAATATTGTATTATTAATACGTGCAACATTAATGTTAGAACCAGGTCAGAGATGGAAGTCAGCAGCCTTAATAACCTCTTAATGTGTGCACTTTTATTTTATAATAGTGGTGATAAGTATGGAAGAATATTATATGAGTGAAGCAATAAAACTAGCTTATAAAGCGTATGAATTACAAGAAATTCCAGTAGGAGCTTTAATAGTTAAAGAAAATAAAATAATTGGATGTGGATATAATCAAAAAGAAAAAACTAAAAATCCTTTAAAACATGCTGAATTAATAGCAATAGAAGAAGCCTGCAAAAATATTGGCGATTGGAGATTAAATAAATGTATTTTATATGTAACATTAAAACCATGCAAAATGTGCATGGGTGCAATAGAAGAAGCTAGAATAGAAAAAGTAATATATGGTGCAAATAGAGAATTAAAAGAAGAAGAAAATAACAAAGTTGTTCAAATAGGAGGAATTTTAGAAGAAGAATGTCTAAAAATAATACAAAATTTTTTTAAAAATAGAAGAAATAAATAACATATTTATGTTATAATATTATTTAGTAGGAGGTGTTTATGCAGTATTTAGCTCTTTATAGAAAATATAGACCTACTAGCTTTGATGATGTTGTTGGTCAAGATAAAATAGTAAGTGTAATAAAAAATGAAATTAAAAATAATAGAATATCGCATGCTTATTTATTTTCAGGACCTCGTGGAACAGGAAAAACAACTACAGCTAAAATAATAGCAAAATTAGTTAATTGCACTAATTTACAAGATGGAGAAGCTTGTGGCAAATGTGAAAGTTGTTTAAACTTTAAAAATAATAGTGATATCGTTGAAATAGATGCTGCATCAAACAACGGCGTTGATGAAATACGAGAGCTTAGAGATAAGGTAAATTTAGTACCCAGCAATAGCAAATATAAAGTATATATAATAGATGAAGTACATATGTTAACAACTCAAGCTTTTAATGCACTTTTAAAAACATTGGAAGAACCACCAGCACATGCAATATTTATATTAGCAACTACTGAGGTTCATAAAATTCCATTAACTGTAGCATCTAGATGTCAAAAATTTCAATTTTCTAAAATAAATAACGATGAAATAGTAAAAAGATTAAAATCAATAATAGAAAATGAAAAAATAGCTATTGATGATTTCATTTTATATGAAATAGCAAGATTATCTGATGGAGGACTTAGAGATGCAATAAATATGTTAGATCAATTAATAGCATATAAGGAAAAAAATATTACACTTGATGATGTTTATAATATAAATGGAACCGTTTCATATGTAGATTTATATAATTTCATACTAAATTTAAAAAATAACAAAGTAGAAGAAATAATTAATTTTATAGAAAAAATAGATGAAGAAGGAAAAAGTTTAGCTAAATTTATCGAAGAAATAATAGTATTTTTAAAAGATATATTATTATATAAAAATGCTAATATTGAATGCGAATTAAAAGATAAAAATAATAAAATAATATCATTATCTAAAATATTAGAAGATAAAAACATATATAATATAATATATACATACAATGATACACTAAATGATATGAAAATATCTAGTAATCCACTAATATTATTTATAATAAGTTCAATAAGAATAATAAAAGAAAATTTTAATAATAAAGATAATAATATACAAAATATAATAAAAACAGAAGAAAAAATAACAAATAAAGAAACAAGAAATGATATTGAAAATAATAAACAGAAAATAGAAAAAAATACATTAGCTTCTCGTCAAACTCCAATCAATAAAGAGTTTATAGATATAAGAGTAAATAATACTTTAGCTTTAGCAAATAAAGAACAATTAAATAAAATAAAAAAAGATTGGAATAAAATAAATGATTTTTTATTAAATGAAAAATATGGTATTAATAGTGGAATATTAAAAGATACAGAAGTAAAAGCGGCTGGAGGAGAATATTTAATATTAGGTTCAAAATTTGAATCAATTATAGATAAAGTAAATTCAAAATTGATTGAATTAGAAGATACTTTGTATCAAATATTTAATGAAAAATATAAAATAATAGCTTTAAAAGAAGAAGATTGGATAGAAGAGAAAAATAAATATATAATTAATATAAAAAATGGAGTAAAATATAATTTAAAAGAAGAAAAAGCAATATTTAAAGAATCTCAAAAAGAAAAAACTGCTGTCGATGAGTTAGTTGATATAATTGGTTCAGATATAATAGAATTTGAATAAAAAAAGAAAGGTGATTAAAATGAATATGCAAGCGTTAATGCGTGAAGCACAAAAAATGCAAAAAGAATTAGCAAAAACACAAAGTGAATTAGAAAGTACAACATATGAAGGAAATTCATCATTAGTAAAAGCTGTAGTAAATGGTAAAAAGGAATTATTATCATTAAAAATAAATTTAGATGATAATGTAGAAAAAGATGATGTAGAATTATTAGAAGATATGGTATTAGTTGCAGTAAATGATGCTTTAAAAAAAGCAGACGAAGATAAAAATAAAAAATTAGGAAAATATGGACAGGGATTAACTGGGTTGATGTAAAATGTATCCAGATAGTTTAAAAAATTTAATAGATTGCTTAAAAAGTTTACCTGGAATAGGAGAGAAAACTGCAGAAAGATTAGCCTTTTCCATAATGAATTTTGATAAAGATAAACTAACATTTTTTTCTGATGCAATATTGTCAGTAAGAGATAATATAAAAAGATGTGAAATTTGCAATAATATAACAGATAAAGAAAAATGTTCTCTTTGCACCAGTGAAGATAGAAGAAAAGATGTAGTATTTGTAGTAGAAAAACCTAAAGATGTAACATTATTTGAAAAAATAAATGTCTATAAAGGAATTTATCATGTATTAGATGGATTAATTTCACCACTTGATGGAATTAATCCAGAAGATATAAATATAAAAAAATTAATAGATAGAATAGATGAAGGCAATATAAAAGAAGTAATTTTAGCATTAAAACCAAGCATTGAAGGTGAAACAACAATGCAGTATATAAAAAAATTGTTAGAGAAAAAGAATGTTAAAGTAACAAAAATTGCAATAGGTATACCAATAGGAACAGATATGGAATACATAGATCCTATGACTTTAGAATTATCTTTAGAGGAAAGAAAGGAATTTTCATAAAGAACTAAATAATCTCATAATATATTAAGGGGATAATAATGAAAAAAATAAAAGAATATCTAAGAAGATTAATAATGGTATTTTTCTTAATATATGGTTATAATAATTTAGTTATGTCAATAAATATGACAATACCAATAAATTTTTTTACAATAACACTCGTTTATATTTTTGGATTGCCATTATTATTGGCACTTATTTTGATTAAGATAATATTTTTTTATTAAGTAGGAGGAGTTTGTTATGTTAGAAATATATAAAGATGAACAACCAATATTATATAATTTACTTACAAATGCTATTAAAAATAACAAATTATCTCATGCATATTTATTTGAAACAAATGATAATCCTAATTCATTAGATATAATATATTCCTTTATAAAAGATATAATAGCAAGTCAAAATACTGAAGTAGAAAAAGAAAAAATATTTAGTAGAATAGATAATGGTAATTATTTAGAATTAAAAGTGATAAATCCTATAGGATTAATAATAAAAAAGGAACAAATAAGTGAATTACAAGAAGAATTTAGTAAAGTTTCTATTGAACTTAATAAAAAAATATATATAATAAATCAATGCGAAAAAATGAATTTACAAGCCGCTAATTCATTATTAAAATTTTTAGAAGAACCATCAGATAGTATAATAGCAATTTTAGTAACAAATAACATAAATAAATTACCAACAACAATAGTTTCAAGATGTCAGTTAATAAGTTTAAATAAAACTAAAATAAAAACATATGAAACTAGTTTAGAAAACATATTAGCTAGGTTAAATAATAATTATGATGAAAAAAATCTTTATAATGAAGATATAAAAAAAACATTCGATGATGCATTAGAATTTATAAGTTTTATATTAAATCAAAACAGAGATTTAATGATACATGAAAAAAAAATATGGCTTGATAAGTTTAAAGAAAGAGAAGATAATTTATTAACATTAGATATAATTATTTATTTTTATTATGATGTATTAAAATATAAATTAAATAAAAAAAATATATTATTTGTAACTGATATAGACAAATTAGAAAAAGCAAGCAAATGTTCGGTAGATGAAATATTAGATAAATTAGAACTATTTATAAATGTTAAAAAATTAATGACAAATAATTTAAATCTTAATTTATTAATAGATTATATGTTAATAAATTATGAAAGAAGGAGCAAAAATGATAGTTGGAGTCAAATTTAATAATAAAGGAAAAAAATATTTTTTTGATAGTGGAGATTTAAAATTAAGTGAAAAAATTACTGTAATAGTTGATACAGATAGAGGATTACAGTTTGGAACAGTTGTATCTTGTAATGAAAAATATGATAGTCCTGATATAAAAAAAGTAATAAGAAAATCCACTAAAAAAGATTATTTACAACATTTAAATAATTTAAAGGATGCCAAAAATGCTATTGTAAAGTGTCGTGATTTGGCAAAAAAAAATGGACTTGATATGGTAATAATGGATGCAAATTATACATTTGATAGAAGTCAATTAATTTTTAGATTTATAGCAGATGAAAGAGTTGATTTTAGGCAATTAGCTAAAGAATTAGGTTCTGTATTTAGGACAAGAATAGAACTTAGACAAGTTGGGATAAGAGACAAAGCAAAAGAAATAGGTGGATATGGACCATGTGG
>CANPWS010000099.1 GCA_947584955.1 uncultured Bacilli bacterium
CTATATGCTCAGTCATATTGCTAGGCTTGTTAATGAAGGATTCTTTGCAGAAGGTGGTCGTATACGTGGTGTTCCTGTTACCATTGGTGGCTCATCATATGTTCCGCCATTGCCTAATGAACTGGATGTGAAAGAGAAAATCCGTGAAATTACCGAAGGGACAGATGAAGCTATTAATATTGCTATCAAGTTGTGCCTGTATTGTATGAAAACACAGATATTTCTAGATGGAAATAAGAGAGCATCTGTTATTTTTGCTAATCACTATCTGATTGCACATGGAGGTGGTTTTCTGGTAATTCCTGAAAAAGAAGTGCCGGAATTTAAGAAGTTGCTCGTAAAATATTATGAGGGCGAAGATATTTCTATTATTGCAACCTTCATGAAAGAACGCTGTTGGAAAACAATAGAATCTTAGATAAGTTTTATATTGGGGAATATATTTTGGTATAATTCTTACTACTGAAAAATTATTTTTAAAAAAACTAATGGATAAAACAAAAATATTAAAATATATTTATACAATAATATTAATTATAATTAGTTTCTTAATCTTTTCCGAAGATAATTTAACTAATATAATGATAAGTTTAAAAAATATGTTTTTAATAAATAAAATAAACTTTTATGACAAAGAAACATTATACTTTTTAAAAAGTTATATTGTTTTGATAGTTATTTCTATTTTATTAGCTACACCGTTATTAAAAACTTTAAAAACTAAGATAGTAAAATCTAAATTTAACAAAATATTTAATTTTATTGAACCATTAGGGTATATATTACTTTTAATAATTTCTACAGCTTTTTTAATAGATGCATCTTTTAATCCATTTTTATATTTTAGATTTTAAATTTAAGGAGAAAGTATGAAAGATAAAGTTTTAACATTTATATTTATAATTTATATATTAATATTTTCAATATTGGGTATTATTATTAAAGATGAAAAAATAAGTAATACTGAAAGAAGATATTTAAAAACCTTTCCTAATTATAACTTTGAATCATCATATCCAGAAGAGATAGAAAAGTATTTATTAGATCATTTTCCATATCGTGATTCTTTTCGTAATATAAAAGCTAATTTTAGTTATAATTTTTTAAAAAAATTAGATAACAATGGTATTTATTTAAAAGATAATTATATATTTAAAACAAATTATCCTCTTAATAAAAAATCTGTTACAAGATTCGTAAATTTAATTAATAATATTAAAAATCAATTAACATCTTTTAATCATGCATATCTAATTATAGTGCCAGATAAAAATTATTATTTAAATGATCCTAATTTCTTAAATATAGATTATGATTATATTTATAATAAAGTAAATGAAATAGATGTTAAAAAAATAGATATAAGAAATATTCTTACATTAAATGATTATTATGAAACTGATACCCATTGGAAAAGTGAAAACTTAGATAAAGTTGTATATGAAATGTCTAAAGTAATGGATTTTGATTATAAAAAATCTTTTTATACAAAAAATATTTATGATAATTTTTATGGAGTTTATTATGGGGAGTCTGCATTAAATAGAGAAAGTGAAAAGTTAACTTATTTAACTAATGATATTATAAATAATGCTTATGTAGATTATTTAGAAAATCCTAATTTTCATGGTGTATATAATACTAAAAAACTAGATAGTTTTGATCCTTATAATATCTTTTTAGATGGTGCAAGTTCATTTATTGAAATATATAATACTAAGTCTAATACTTCTAGAAATTTAGTAATTTTTAGAGATTCTTTTGGAAGTAGTATAACACCACTTTTAATAAATTATTATAGAAAAATAACTCTTATAGATACTAGATATATAAACTCTGAAAATTATCAAAAATTAATAAATTTTGATAATCAAGATGTTCTTTTTATGTATAGTACTTTATTAGTTAATGACTGTATAAGTATGAAAGAATAACTAGAAAATTACATATATATGCAATTGTTGACAATAAAAAGTATTCTTGCTATAATTTAACACGTGTGGAGGTATTTAAAATGAAAAAAATAATCTTAGAAACATTAATAGATTCATTAAAATTAATACCTTTTTTATTCATAGCTTTTTTAATAATAGAATTATTTGAACATAAACTTAGTAAAAAAAGTTTAAAATTAGTAGAAAAATCAGGTAAATTTGGACCATTTATAGCTCCTTTTTTAGGAGCTTTTCCACAATGTGGTTTTTCAGTACTTGCTACTAATCTTTACGTAACAAGAATAATATCATTAGGAACTTTAATTGGTATTTATTTATCAACTTCGGATGAAATGTTACCAATATTAATAAGTAAAAATGCCAATTTAAGTATTATTGTAACAATTATAACTATCAAAATTATTATAGGAATTATATGTGGCTTTATAATTGATTTTATATTTCTAAAATATAAAAAAACTAAAATAGATTATCATATCTGTAAGGATTCTCAATGTCATTGTGAACATGGTATAATATTTTCAGCATTAAAGCATACAATATATATACTATCATTTATAATGATTTTTAACTTTACTTTAAATATTTGTTTTGAATATTTAGGAAAAGAATATATAGAAAAAATATTTTTAAACGGAAGTGTTTTAGCACCATTTATCTCATCATTAATAGGTCTTATTCCAAATTGTGGTGCCAGCATAATGATAACAGAATTATATTTAAACAATGTTCTTAGTTTTGGAAGTATGCTATCAGGACTTCTTACAGGAAGTGGTATAGCTATTTTAGTACTTTTTAAAGAAAATAAAAATATTAAAGAAAATATTAGTATTTTATTACTTGTATATTTTATTGGAGCTTTATCTGGAGTAATAATAAATTTAATAAATTAAATTAAATATAATAAAGTATTAACTTATAATTAAATATCCATAATAATTATAGGTGAATTATGTATGAAAAATAATATTAAATACAATATATTTTTATTAATATCGTTACTTTCAAGAAATTTAATCGAAGTATTTAATATTGCTCTTTTATATAAATTAAATTATAGTGTTAAAGAAATAATGTTATATTATATTATTTTTTTCTTTACAGCTTTTTTTGTAAATGTTATAACTTTAAATATAATTAATTATATAAAATCTAAATATGTACTTTTAATATCTAATATTTTATTTTGTTATAGTTATTATTATTTAAATAACATGAATTATGATATAAAACATTTAATAATCTTTGCTATATTATCTTCTTTTTCTGGATATACTTATCATATAATTAGGCATTATTTTGCTTTAAAATTTACTGATAACTCCAATAAAGAAATAGGAAGTATTGCTATTTTTTCATTTATAGGAATTATAATATCTTCATTTATAGGACCATATATAACAGAAAATTATAGTTTTAGTGTAACTGTAATAATTATATTTATAACATCATTAATAAGTTTAATACCACTTTTAATGATTAAAGAAGAAGTTAAATATGAAGAAGTATTTAAAATAGATACTAGTATTAATTTAAGAAAGAAATTATTTTTTCTCTTTGAACAAAGTAAAGTATTATTTTTATTAATACAACCCCTATATCTTTATATAAAAGTAGATAAAAATTTAAGTTATATAGGAATATTTAATGTTGTTAGTTCTATAGCTAGTATTATATTTATTTATTTTTTTGTAAGAAAAATAAATATCTTTAAATATTTTAAGTATTTTAATACTTTATTAGTAATAATTTTATGTTTAAAATTAAATATATTTAATAAATATATTATGTTAATTATTGCTTTTTTTGAAGGAATTTTTATTAAAATATACGAAATAACTAGTATGAAAAATTTATATCAAATAAAAACAGATAATATAAAAAATTATTTATTTAATGCTCAAATGTTATTTTGTTTAAGTAGATTTATTATAATAAGTATTTTGTATTTTGTTACTTCAAATGTAAAAGTTATTTTATATGTAATGCTTATTTTTATATTAATATCAGGTTTTTTTATAAAAGAAGTTAAAAACACTTGAAAAATAGTACTTTTTTAGTGTATAATTATTATAGTGTATAAAATAGTGTAGAAATAGAAGGAGCGTTTCATGGAAAATAATAATTCAAGTAATTTAAAAAAAATTAAAATTAAAAATTCTTACTTAGTTTTCTTAATTGTAATTAGTTTAGTTTCATTATCTATTTATGCAACGTATGCTTTTTTTAGTACTGGTAGTACTATTGAGGGAGTAGTAGACTTTAATGCTAATCTTGACATTACAAATGAAATTTTGGAATATGAAATGGTAAATGTATCACCAGGTGAAGATAAAATAGTAGAAGTTCATGTTAAAAATACTTATGGTTCTTTATTATATTATGGTGCTTGGTATGAAATATTAGATTCAACCCCTAGTGATAATTTAAAAATAGGAGTATATAATATTGATGATTCTTCTCAAGCTACTGGTTCTATTGCAAATGGAGCTTCCATCAAGCTATTAATAGGTATAACAAATACATCTACTGCAGAAGCAGTTGTTAATGTTGGAGTAGTAGGAAGAGAAAATAATGTTATGAATTTAGAAGAACCTAGAAAGACTATAAGTGGTACATGGACTCCATCAAAAAGTTAGCAAAAAAATATTCTTCAAGACTATGGGAATTTAAATAAAAATTTACGCATATTTTGGAAGTACTATACTTTGTATGGTATTTTCTTTTTCTTTTCTAAATATATTTGTTATTATCATTATTCTTTATTTTATATTATTTTGAAAAAAAATTAGACTATAAAATTTTAGCCTAATTTTTCTATCAAATCTCTATAGTATTGAAGAGCTTTTTGTTAAATTTAATTTAGCATTGCATTTTTAATTTTTAATATTTCATCTTTACTCTTACCAGTTATTTGGCTAATTGTTTTTAAGGAAATATTTGCTTTTAG
>CANPWS010000100.1 GCA_947584955.1 uncultured Bacilli bacterium
GTAGGTTCATTAACTTGTATTTTTTGAAATCTTCTCTCTAAAGCACCATCTTTTTCAATATATTTTCTATACTCATTTAAAGTAGTTGCACCTATACAATGTATTTCACCACGTGCAAGCATAGGTTTTAACATATTACCAGCATCCATTGCACCTTCTAAAGCACCAGCACCAACAATCATATGAATTTCATCAATAAATAAGATAATTTCTCCGTTGCTATCTTTAATTTCTTTTAAAACAGCTTTTAATCTTTCTTCAAATTCACCTCTATATTTAGCACCAGCAACTAATGCACCCATATCTAATTCCCAAATATGTTTATTTTTTAAACTATTAGGTACATCACCTTTAATAATACGTAATGCTAAACCTTCAACAATTGCAGTTTTACCTACACCAGGTTCACCAATTAATACAGGATTGTTTTTACTCTTTCTAGATAATACACGTGTAATATTACGTATCTCATCATCTCTACCAATAACAGGTTCAATTTTACCTTCATTAGCAAGACTAACAATATCACGACCATATTTCTCTAAAGGTTTTTGTAAACTTTCTTCATAAGGATTTTGTTCCATTTTAATTCCTCCTTTTCTAAAAGATATTATACTATAAAATTAGCACTTGTCAATACATAGTGCTAATTTAAACAAACTATTGACAAATTCCCAGTATATGGTAAGATTATACTAGAATAACACTTGTTATTTAAAGGGGAGATAAATATGAGTGCTGTTACAAAAATAAAAAAAGAAGACTTAGTAAAAGGTGCAATAAAAATAATACGTGATGATGGATATGAACAACTATCAGCAAGGAATCTAGCTAGAGTAGTTGGATGTTCAACTCAACCAATATTTAGAATATTTGAAAATATGGACGACTTAAAAAATACAGTATATAATGATGTATATGAATTACAAAACAAATTCTTATCAAATGGATTAGAACATCAAGTACCATTTATAGGAGTAGGTTTATCATATATAGATTTTGCAACTAAAGAAAAAAATTTATTCAAATATTTATTTATGTCACCAAATTCAAAAAATAATAATATTTTAGATATGGCAGAAAATGAATCAGGTAAAAAATATATAGATATGATTATTAAATCTACTGGATTAAGTACTGAATCATCTAAACAAATATACATTAACACCTGGTTAATAATACACGGTATAGCATCAATGATGGCAACTACTAATTCAAAATTATCTAAGTCTGAAATAGAATCAATAATATTTGATGCATTTAAAGGATATAGACAAGCATTAATGAATAAAGAATTAAATAATAAATATAAAAAACCTAGTGAGTAATAAATGGAAAAGAAACTTAAAATAATATATGAAGATAAATATTTAATAGCAATATCAAAACCATCTAATCTATTAACAATATCTACATATAAAGAAAAAGATAAAACATTATATAGATATGTATCTGAATATGTAAAAAAACAACATAAAACAAATAAAATATATATTGTTCATAGATTAGATAAAGATACTAGTGGAATAGTATTATTTGCAAAAAATCAAGAAGTAAAAAAGATATTACAAAATAATTGGAATAATTTTAAAAGAAAATATGTAGCAGTTGTAGAAGGTAAGTTAGATAAACCAGGTACATTAAAAGATTATTTAAGAGAAACAAAAATATTATATACATATGTAACTAATAATAAAGATAAATCTAAGTTAGCAATAACTAGATATGTACCAATAAAATATACAAAAAATTATACTCTATTAAATATAGAAATATTTACAGGAAGAAAAAATCAAATAAGAGTACAATTATCAAATATTAAACATCCTATAGTAGGAGATAAAAAATATAATAGTACTAAAAATCCTATAAGAAGAATGTGTTTACATGCAACATATTTAGAATTTAAACATCCTATAAATAACAAAACTATAACATTATTAGATAAATACCCAATAATATTTGATAATTTAGTAAAATTAAATTAGTAAAAAAATTGTAAAACAATCAATAATTCTAGACACAAAATTATTAATATGTTAAAATTTTTATAGAATTAAAGATTTTGGGAGGAAATATATGAGAATAGAAAATGGAGATTTATTAACTTTAGGTGGTGGGGAAACGCATTTAGTAATAGATAATATTTTATTTGAAGATAAAAAATATATATTTACTAATGAATTTAAAGGAGAAGAACCTACACAACAATATGCAATATATGAAGTAAGTGAGGAGGGTCTTAGTTTAATTACAGATGAAACTAAAATGCAAATTTTATTCCCAATGTTTAATAATAATGTAAAGAAAATATTACAAGAAGTTAAGAATGAAAGATTTAATATAGAATGAGGTGAAAATAATGGCTAGAACATTTAGTGATTCATTTATAAATAGTTATGTAGAAAGTTTAAAAAGTGTAAGTATTGATGTAGTAGATGCAATAAGAAATCATTTTACTGAAGATGTAAAAAATGGTATTCCTAATCCAGAAAATTCAGATGAAACAATTGAATTTACAAACGATGGTATTATTGCTATATTAAACAAGTACACTAAATCTTTAAGTGATAGTGAAAAAGAAACGTTTTTAAGAGAAATAAGAGAAGCGTATTTTGATACAAATATTGTACATGGAAAAGATGTATCTTTAGATGAATTAGATGTAGTTAAAGAAAGTAGACGTACACCTGATACTCCATCTACACCTTCACCAGATTCACCTGCACCTGATTCACCTGCGCCTGAAGCACCAGCACCTGGTGCACCATCATCTGATGGCTCTGAACCAGAAGGTGGAGATGATACTGGAACAGATTCTGATGATAGCCATGAAAGTGTAGCAGAAGAAGATGAAGAAGTTGAGGTAGAATTTGGCCCAGATTTTGGTCCAGAATATCGTGCATACTTTAAAGAAACTCAATTAAAAGAAAAAGATTTAGAAAAACTAAGAGAAGAATATAACAAATACAAAGGATTAAAAGAAAGAATAAAGAATTGTAAAAATACAACTGAATTAGATAACATTAAACAAAAAATAGATAGCGAAGAAAATGCATATTCAGATGTAATTAAAAATGCTTTAAATATATTAATTCAAAAGAAAAGAGATATTTTACAAAAAATAAATACAGGTATGTCTGAACACAAAGCTTATGATGCATTAGAGGCTATGCATGAAAAAAATCCAACTGACGAAAAGATAAATAATGCAATGACTGATTATAATGCGTGTAGAGCTCTTATTGAAGATTTATTAAATGGCAATACAACATATGATAAAGGTACTATAGAATCATTCATTAATGGGAGAACTAATTTAAGTAAAGTTGCTTTACCTGACGGTTTAGATTTAGAAAAAGAATTAAATGAAATGTTGGAAATCACATTAAACTCTTCAATAGATTATAATGATATTTCAAAACAAGCTGAAGAACCAGTAAATAATTTAATAAGTGAAAAAGAAAAAGATCTTAAGAGCCGAGTAAGTATTCTTAATTCATATGCAAACGCTATAGACTCTATCAATAATGTAGTAAAGAAAAAATCTGATTTTAGAAGTAAATCTAAAGAAGACAAAAAAGCAGATATAGCAAATATAATAAAAAATGTAAATAAAGAAGGATTACCAAAAGAATTAAAAAGTGAATTGTCTGGTGTTGTGTATAATTTTTTAATTAAGGATAAAAGTTTTGGATTAAAAGAAGAGGATTTTAATATAGAAAATATTGGTAAATTAGACTTTGATAAAGATGCTATTAAAATTACTGATTTAGACCTTAATGCAAAGAGGATAAAAGCTAATACGAAATTAGATTATATAAAATCAAAAAATCCTGCATATCAAGCTTATTTAAAAAAATATAAGAAACTAGTTGAAGATAAAAAGACTCTTGAAGATTATAAAGAAAAATTTGAGCAATTAAAAGATAAAATTATAGCATCAACAAATAATGAACAACTAGAAGAATGTAAAACTGAGATAGATAACTTATCTGCTGATGAAAAATATCCTAAAGAGTTAATAAATGGATTAGATACCATTTATAATGATAAAAAGAATAAATTAGGAAAGAATAATACTGAATTTGATGTAAAAGGACCAGAGTACGAAAAAATAAATAATAAATCTACTAAGACTCCTGATGAGGAAAGATATCTGGAGAAATATGATGAGGTTTTAAAAGATTTAAAGGATAAATATTTAGCTGGAGAAAATCTTGAGAGTCGAAAACCAGTGATAGAAATTTTAGTATCTCAACATAAATTATCTGAAGATTTAAAAAATGAATTATTTGATAAAATAGATAAAGCAAAAACTAATAATAATAACAATAACAATAATATTGATGATTCTGATTTAATAAAACCATTTACAGATAAAATTGAGAATTTAGAAACTGAAATAACAGCTAGAAAAGGTAATATAGATATATATAATAATGTTATTAATATGATTAACGAGTTAAAACAAAAAATAGAATCAGGTAAAGATGTAAATAGTGATGAAATAAGAAATGATGTAACAAATATTAATAATACTATTAACACAATTACTGAAGAAAATTTGAAGAGAGAATTAAAAGATAAATTAGAAAAAACTCTTAATCCTCCTAAACCAATAATAGATAGACAAAGTAAAAAAGATTTATTAATAAAATGGGGAATAAGAATAGGTTCCTTCGTTGGAGGAGGAATAATTGGATTTTATCTAACAAACCCAATTGCTTTCGGTGCTACTGGTTTAACATTATCAGTTGGTTTAATATCTTTATCATCATCTTTGTTGTCATTATCATTATTATCATTATTATTGATATTGTCTTTCTTGTCTTCATCTTCTTCTTTATTTTTGTCATCATCCACATTATCAGATGGCTTAGAAGAATTATC
>CANPWS010000101.1 GCA_947584955.1 uncultured Bacilli bacterium
ATAAGCATGGAAGAAGCATTAAAAGATGTCATACCATTTGAGTGGAGTGAAGAAGTTTTAAAAGGAAAGAAAGAACCAATACTTTATCCAGTTAAACATAAAGAAACTGAATAAAGTATTTTTTATAATAAATATATCAAAATCTAAGAAAGAAAGTGTATATTATGACTAATAAATATCAAACCCAAAAAGAAATACAAGAGAAAATAAAAAAAGTTGATGGTTCTATGTCCCAAGAAAGTATGCCATTAACAAAAGAACTTAAAGAAAAACTTTATAATTGTATAATAGGTAAGTCTTCGACAGAAATAGAACGAAAAAAAGTTATAGAAAAGTATAGAAGTATCTATAGATGATAAGAACCAATACTTTATCCAGTTAAACATAAAGAAACTGAATAAAGTATTTTTTTTAATAAACAAATATTTTTACTGTAATAACTAAAAAAATGTGGTATATTAATAATGGTGTTAAAAATGAAAATAAAAAAATTAGTTTTAGGTATCTTAAATACCAACTGTTATATAGTAATAAAAGATGATAATTGTCTAATAATTGATCCTGCAAGTGATGCTGATACTATCATAGATGCATGTAAATCCTATCATGTAAAAGGAATACTTGTAACTCATCATCATTTTGACCATATTGGTGCTTTAAACAAACTAGAATTATATTATAATTTAAAACATAATACTTTTGATGATAATTTTGGCTATGAAGTAATAAAAACACCTGGTCATGCAAGTGATAGTCTAACTTTTTATTTGAAAAATGAAAAAATAATGTTTACAGGAGATTTTATTTTTTACAACACATGTGGGCGATGTGATTTAGAAACTTCAAATGTTGCTGATATGTTAAAAAGCCTTGCTAAAATAAAAGAGTATCCTGATGATATTATTATCTATCCCGGTCATGGTGAGTATACAATTTTAGGCGAAGAAAAGCCCTTATTTAATACTTATTTCAATTAAATAAATAATGGTATTACTAAAAAAATAATCTTCTTAAATTTTTCCTAATATTTATTTATTAGCATTTAAAAATATAATGAATTATAGTATAATTATTTTAAGGAAAAGTGGTGATTGTAATGGTGATTTTAGATAGAAATGAGCTTAACAAAAGTAGAGAAATGGCTAGACAAATAACTAATCATCTTAAAGGAAGAACTGGAAATAATTTTCAAAACGATATGGATATTGTTTTAAAAAATTATTATAATTATAAAAACAAAACATTTGAAATGCCCCAAGCTATGCGTGGAGACTATAAAAATGATGGATGGGTTGTAGAAGATAATATTTATTTTATGATGTATTCTCCAATTATTATAAAAAATTCTTTTTATGATAATATACAAGAAAAATTAGAAAGTGATTTAAAAGGATTATTAAAAAATGTCTATGAAAAAAATATGTGGGGTAGAAAAGTAGAAGAAGTAATTTTATTAATTAATAGTAAAGATAATAGATTACCCCCTGATAATAATAGAGCTTATGATTGTATCGTAAATAAATATAAGAATAAATATAATATAGATTTTAAATGTAAAGTAACCAATCTTGATTATATAGAAAAAATTTTAGAAGAAATTCCCAGTAATATATTAGATGGAGTAATATTTAAACTTAATATGAATAGAAGTATTGATTATAATGAACCAAATGCTACTGATATAATAAGTACTATCGGAGCCATTTCGCAAAGTATAATAAAAACTTATACAAATAATTTATCTTCAGATTACAAAAGAATTTCTACTTCTAAAAAAATAATAATAAATAATTTAGATGATATAAAAGATGATATTGAACAAATAATTTCCAAACTAGGAGTAGTAGATCAAGTAGTTAAAGAAATGAGTCAAGATATGACTCACATTGAACAGTTTAATTGTACAAAAAATTATATTATAGGCAAATATTTAGAAAATGTTGATAAATTTCAAGGTGTAGAGCTTTTTGTCTTTATAGTAAATGAATTATCTAAATTATTTCCTAATGAAGATAATAGAATTAACGAAATAAAATATTTAGTAGTATATATATTTGATAAATGCGATATCTTTGAAAAAGAGGTGGTAAAGAATGATTTTACCAAATAAGTATATTCCTCTATCAGATAGTTTAATAGGAATTTCTTCATTGATATTAGAAACTTTATCTTCAAATAAAATGACTATTGATGAACTATGGGATAATTTTAATCGTAATATTAAACAAAATAAACAAGTTAAAAATATTCCCACTTATAATAAGTTTGTTTTAACTATTAACTTTATGTATATGACTAATATGATAAATTATACAAAAAAAGGGGTGATTTATAATGAAAATATTGAATATGAAAATATATAATCCCAAAGGGGAGGAAATTAGAAATATAGACTTTAAAATATCTGGTGCTTCTATAATATATGGGAAAATAGCCCAACCATTAAAAAAACAAAAAACTACAAATAGTATAGGAAAAACTTTATTATTAAAATTTATAGGATATATATTTGGAAGAAAAGAAACAAAAAAAGATTATTCTGATAAAATAAAAGGATGGCACCTAAAAGCTAAAGTTTTATATAAAAATAAAGAGTTTATTGTTGAAAGAACACTAGGAGATTCTTCATCAATCATGATAGATGGTAAAAATTATTCATATAAAAATTATATTGATTTTTTTGATATTGATCCCAAACAAAATTCTAAACAAATATTATTATATCGCCGGCAAAATATAATAAGTGATGTAAATTTAAGCCCTACAAAAGAGGATACAATGACAACTTTAACCCTTCTAAAATTAAATAATGTTATTGAATTATTCATAGATATGCGAAATATTCAAGAAAAAGTTAAAGCTATAAGTGATTATAGCAAAAAATTTGAAGACACAATTAAAGATTTAAAAGAAAAAGAGTTTTTATTAGAACAAGAAAAAAATAAAAAAGAAAAAGAATTATTTGAACTATCAAATAGAATCAAAACATTAAAAATCGCAGATGATTCTACTAGACTTATTGAGCTTCATTCAGAAAAAAATTATCAACTTAAGAATTTAAAAATAAGACAAGAAGAACTAAAAGCTAAAATTATTAGAATGGATGAACTAATAAATGAAATGAAAAATACAGATTTATCTTCAAACGATGTTTTAAAAATATATAACATGGCAAAAGTAGATATTCCCGAAATGATTAAAAGAACAATAAATGAAGTTCAAAAATTTTATGATGATATGTTTAGTGATAAAATTGAACAATATACATTAAATGTAAATAAATATAAAA
This sequence comes from uncultured Bacilli bacterium, assembly GCA_947584955.1. The sequence continues at coordinate 3,290 of CANPWS010000101.1, forward strand.
AAGAAGTTTTATCTTTACAAGAAAAGATTAATGAACTTACCCTAACTGTAGATGATTTAGCATCAAAAATTGCAGATAATAATTTATTTAAAGAAGCCATGAATTTATATCAATTAAAAAATAACGAATTATCTCAAATAGAAAGTGATTATAATAAAACGGTAGGCTCTATCTCTAACTTATCAGAAAAGAAAAGTTTACAAAATACTTTAAATCAAAAATACATAATTTTAGAAGAGCAAATGAAACAATATGATAATAAAATAAATGAATATCGAAAATTTATATTCGATTTAGTAAGTGAAATATATGGAGATGATAATAAAGCTTATTTTGATATAAGTGTTTCATCAAGCATAAAAAGAATAGAAAGTTCACCTATTGTATTTGATATGAATTTAATAGGAGAATTTGGTGAAGGAGTTAAAGCCGTTAAAAATGTCTTAATGGATTTATTACTATTTTTTTATAATTCTAAAATTGAATTTTTAATTCAAGATTCTGCATGCTTTGAAGGAATTGATAGAAGACAATTATCAACATTATTGAGGATTATTCATAAAACAGCAATAGATATAAATAAACAGTATATATTTTCAATAAATGAATATCATATTGATAAAAATGACGATAACTTGCAACAATTAATTGCCGAAAGAACTGTTATCCAACTATCAGAAGATAATACATTATTACAATTTAGATTTTAATATTTAAAGTATACTAAAAAAAACGCCTAAAACGTTTTTTCAGAATAGTCATGATTATAATTAATCTTTTCTTCAAAAATAACATAACTTAAATAAATCATTCTAAGTAACCACCAATCACCAGTTTTAGGATCACTCATAATTAAATGATCTCTTCCAGCTTCTTCAATTACTCCATCATATATTTTATCTCGCCATTCATTAGAATCTGGATAAGAAAAATAAGCTTTAACTTTCTTTCCTTTATTAAGCCTTAAAATATTTTCAATATAACTTTGTTCCATAGGTAAACTATTTGTACTACTAAAATTTATATTTCCTGGAGGACTTTCTAAAGTTGAAATATTATTATTACTTGGAAAAGTAGGATTACTAAAAAAATTACCATTCATTTTATCTACCTCCATAAATTTATATGATTAATTTTCTAATTTATGTTGACAATTAAAAAAAATAATTTTATTATTCTAATAGAAAGTAGGGAATTAAATTGGACTTAAAAAAAATAATTAAAAAAATTACCAATAAAAATCGTGTTTCTCGTGTTTGTTTTATGATTTTAGGCGTATTTTTACTTGCTTTAAACTATAATCTTTTTTTTGTTCCTAATAACTTAGTTATTGGGGGTACAAGTGGCCTTGCAATAGTATTTCAAGAATTATGGGGCTGGAATAATGAAGTTTTTATATATATATCTAGTTTTATTTTACTTATAATTAGTTTTATTGTTTTAGGCGTAAAAAAGACTAAACCAGCAATCGTGGGAAGTATATTATATCCTCTTATGATTACCTTTACTCTTCCTTTAAGTAATATGATTGCTAAACACTTAATATTTGAAGA
>CANPWS010000102.1 GCA_947584955.1 uncultured Bacilli bacterium
AGAAAAGGAACAACAAATGATACAAAAGAAACTTTAAAACAAACTCCAAAAAGAAATAGTAAAAAAGTAGGAAGAAACGATCCTTGTCCTTGTGGAAGTGGAAAAAAGTATAAAAATTGTTGTGGAAAGTAGTAAACTTTATAAGAGTTTGCGAGCAATTGAAAATTTAAAAAACATATAAATTAAAAAAATTTCCTCATTTTTCCTCATTTTTTGGAAAAGAAAGAAATTATAGAAATTAGGGAGGCAACTATAAAAATTATTCTTGGTTCTAATAATAAATTTAAAAGAAAGCAATTGAGGTTACATTAAATTCATTAAATATTAGTGATTATGAGATTGAATTTCTAGAGGATCCTTCTCGTGTTAGTTCAAAACCTATAAATGATGAAATATTACTTGGAGCTCATAATCGAAATCAAGAAGTAATAAAATATTGTTTACAAAATAACATTGCTTATGATTTTATGAAAAATTTTAAAACATCCTATGAAATGTTAGAAAAAAATTAGAAATAACTATTAAATAAGATTTTTTTTAAATGTTAAGTAGAGGGGTAAAATGAAAACAATAATAATTGAAATTATTGTAAAAATTATGACAGTGAGTATTTATGCAGGTACATCTTAAATTCTCAAAAAAAGAATAAAATTAAAAGATTTAGTTGAAAAAGTTAAAAAATATTATGAAGAGTAGATGTAAATAAATTAGGAAAATAATAGCATTTACTTTTTTTCTTTTGTATAATTAAAATAGGTGAAGTGTATGAATCCTATAAGAAAAAGAAATTTAAGAAAAAAATTAGAAGAAAGTTTGAAAACTGAAGAAAATAAATCGAGCTTAGAACAAGATTTAAACCAATTTTATGAATTATTAAAAAATTTAAGCGAAAAAGAAATAATTAGTTTATTTAAAGATTATTATATGAGATATTCAGTATCATTGAATTCTTATGTATATGAAACTTTAAGTGATGAGCATAAAGAAATTGCAGAAAGAATAGAATATATTTTAGTAAAAAACAATTTAAAAGATATTAAAAATACTGCTATTTTTAATATAGAAATATGGCAAAATTATATTAATGACCATCCAAATGCTTTATTACGTTATGAAGGAACAATGACACCAGAAATAAAAACAAAATTAATAAAATTAATTCATAATAATCCTGATTTGATTTATGAATATTTGGGAAGTGATAAAGACATAGTTTCCGAAGCCTTTAGAGAAGATAGTAAAATAATTATAAGTTTAAATGATAAATACAATATGAATAATAAGTTTTACTCCAACAAAAATTTTTATATTAAATACATTGAACAATACGGAAAAGACCAAATAGAATATATTTCAAATGAAGTTTTAAAAACCTTAAATTTTCCTGAACCTAGTAGTTTAGACTACAATGATATTATGTATGTATGGGATGCTATAATATCTAAAAGTTATGTAAATGATGATTTCATTAAAAATGTTATAAATGAAAACACTTTAGATAGAATTTTAAGTAGTTATAAATATAGAGGTGATTCCCAGTTTTTAAGTTCTTTAGTAAAATCTTCAATTTTTGAAAAGATGATTACACTGTTTGATTATTCTGAACCTTTAGATTTTTATGCCTATGATTATGATACAATTTCAACTATATTAGTAGATATTTATAAAATAAATCCTTCATTTTTAGCCAATGTAACATGTAATTCTTTAAATATTTTTACTTCTACTATGCAAGTTTTAGGAGATTTTACTTCATTAAAGGAAAAAATTAAAAAAGTTCCAACACAAGCAAAACTATTTTTAGATTGCTTTTATAAATTAGGAATGCCTATTACTAAAGAAGATATACTTTATGTTTGTAAGTTAGAACGCGTTAAAGATAAAGAAAAAATATTTGAATATATTAATTTATTAAATATTGAACTATCAAAGGAAGATATTATCAACATACCATATTTTTATGCTAATTATAATAAAAAAATCGAGTTTTTTGAAGAAGATTTTAGAAAGAATCCTTATTTATGTCAAAATGACAAGATAGTAAGTGAAACCTTAGACAAGGGAATTGATATTACATCATATATATTGTTTGGAGAAATTAATTTTGTAAATTATTTAACAGAACAAACTTTAAAAAAAGCTTGCTTAATCAATAAAGATTTTGCTCATACATTATTTCACATGGGTTATTGGGATAAGATACAAAAGGCCGTAGAAGATTCTAAGTCAATATCAATCTTTAATCTTAAAGAATTAAAAATATTAAAAAATTATTATTTATTAGAAGAAAATTTAAAAGAAAAATATAAAGAATATGTTTTAAAAAACTTTGATAACTTAACAGATGACTTTTTAAAATATACAGGGATTTATACTAGTTTAGAAAAATATAAAGAAGCAATAGATAATGGTATAGATATTGTACCTTATTTATATAATGGATTAGAAGAAATATTAGATGCAGAGTACTCATCAAAACTATGTTTAATAAATAAAGATTTTGCTCAAAAACAATTTAATGAGGGTAATTGGCATAAATTAATTGAAATTAAAATTGATGAAGAAAGTTTGCAAATATTTACAGAAAAGCAATTAAAAATAATTGAATGTTATAAAGAAATAATAGATGGTAATTTAAGAAATGAATTTGAAAAATATGTAATGGAGCATATGGATGAGTTATCTATTCCACAAATAGAACTATGTAGTAAAGTTTTACAAAGACTTTTGTATTCTAATTCAATAGAACTTTATAGTTTTAGAGAATCTATTGCTTCACAATTATTAAATTCAAAAAATCCTTTAGAAGAATTGAAGAAATTAGAAGAGATATTTGTTAGTAACAATCTTCCATTGTTTGCAAAAATGTATAAATGTTTTGGCTTATTATATCCTAATTTAGAATATGAAAGAGGTGGGAACCCTCTTAACTTTTCCGATAATAGTAGAATAGCGCCTCAATTTCATGATAAATTTTTGGAGAGTCTTGGTAGCAAAAATGTTTCTAATACAGAAAAAAGATTTTTAGTTATTTATAATGATTTATTACGTATTGCAGTTAAAAGTGGTAGTAGAGATTTATTAGATTATTTAGATAATTTAGAAAAAGGGAATGATTTATTTTATGCTTTAACTAATACTAATCTTACTTATGAATCTCTTGATGAAGAAAATAAACGAATAGTAGATATATTTCTTTCCCATTTAATTACTTTATATGAAAATACTAAAAAAGGTAAAAATACTAGAGGTATTTTTGATAAATTACCGGTAAAAAATAAATTAGAAATTTTAATGAGATTATTTAAAACAAATAATAGGTATGATATAAAAGATAGAATTGTGAGAAGCTTTGCTTTTCAAGCGGGATATAAAAGTTTTGCTGAATTAAAAGAAGCAGTCTTAAAAGCAATAAGAGAAGCAGATGAAAGAAATAGAAAAGTAGGAGAAAAATTAGAAAACGGCGAGTTATTTCAATTTGAAGAATATGATTTTGTAAGAGGAATAGGTGATTTTAAAGCATTAGAGGGTAGTTTACAAAATGGTAATGTTTCTAAAGAACATTTATCAGTTTTTAGGGAGACAAGTGAATCAGATACAACTCCTTTAGATATTGATATTACTTTAGTGACTAAAACAGATTCAATATATAGTGCTATAAAGGATACTCCAACCGGATTTGGTTTTGGTAATATTTTTATAATTATCAAAAAAGATAATCCTAATCTTAATATATCAAGAGATAAAGATGGTAATATTATTAGTACTACTTATGATGCTTCTAAAATAGAAATGTTTGGGACGCATACTCCATTGGGAGGTTTTGAAACACACTGGGGTGCTAGAACTGGTATAGCCTTAACAGATATAGATTATATTTTATATAAAAAAAATTTAACTATAGATGATACTAAACCATATGATGAAGCAGGAAATCTAAATTATGGAAAAACAACAAAAAAACCATATGATGATTTATCTGTTATTAAATTTTCTATTGCTAAAAATGGTTATTATATTCCTGTAATAGATTTTAGTGGTAAATTAATTTTTACAGTTAAAGAATATGAAGAATTAAGAAAGAAAATGGCCGGATTATCTTATTATGGTGTAGATAACTATGAATTTTCTCCTACTATGATTTCGGAAGATGCAAAAATTATTTGTGAAGAGTTAGAGAAAAATAGACAAGAAACATTATTAAAAGAACAAAAGGTAGTTGATAAAATTAAAAAAGCTTTATATGAATATGGATTTTCAAGTGTAAAATCTACTTTAGATACTAATTTAGATTATAATGTTGCTGAATTATTTAATACCGGTTCAACTGGTAGAGGAAACAATATGATAGGTGCTGGAGATTTTGACTTTATTTTAAGAGTTGATAGAGAAATTTTATTTAATCCAGAAAAATTAAATGCTTTAAGGCAAAAATTAGCGGATATTTTAGGAATAAAAGAATTGCCATCTGGTAGAGATATTAAACATTAAATAATAGAAATAGATGGTGAGCAGTTAGAATTAGATATAAGTTTTGTTCAAAAAACTAATAAAATATTATATTCTACTGATTTAGCGTTAAAAGATAGAATGTCTTCTATTAAAAAGATTTCTAGTGAGCGAGAAAAAATAGATGGTTTTAGCATGTATGATTATGTACAAGCCAATATTATTTTAGCAAAAACTATTTTGGTTAGAGATGGAGCATATGGTAAAATTAATGGCTGTTTCGGTGGGTCAGCAATAGAAAACTGGATATTACAAAATGGTGG
>CANPWS010000103.1 GCA_947584955.1 uncultured Bacilli bacterium
TACATGGTATTCCTACTAGAAGAGAAAAGAAAATTGCCTCTTTAAGTTTATTTTTAGCATATGTTTTTCTATTATTAGCATAGCTATTAGAAATAACTGGAAGTAGAGCATTAGAAATAGCAAAAGTAAAAAAAGAAGGCATAAGTAAAAGGGGATAAACATAACCATTAATAATACCATATTCATTAGTAATAAAAGAATTTGAATATCCTGATTTTGATAGACAGAAAGTTAGTATAATTGGTTCAAAAAAATAAACTAAACTACCAATAAGCCTGCTTCCTGTGTTAGGAATAGATATATTAAGTACATCTTTTAAAATAACTTTATCAACTTTAAAGTCATCTTTGACAATAATTTCTCCTTTAGGAAGAAAAAGTATTAGGACAATAATACTAACAAATTCACTAATAATATTAATAAGAACTACTCCCATAACAGCAATATTTATACCAAAATGAAGTAAATTGGGAATATAAAAATAAGTAAGAGCTAATCTTGTTAATTGTTCTACAATATTAGAAAGAGTATGAGGTATCATTTTTTCTTTTCCAAAAAAGTAACCTTTTATAATACTAGATATACAAATAAAAGGAAGTGTTAGTCCTATAGCAATAAGGGGATAATAAGTATCATCATTTTGAAGTAAGTATTTACTTAATATTGGTGCAATTAAAAATAATATTGTAATTAAAATAAGATTATAAATAATTATTATAGGAACAAGTGAAAGAACAATTTTTTTACTTTTCCTTTTCTTTTCACTAACAAGTTTACTAATTGCAGGTCCAAGTCCTAAAGTACATAAAGTTATAAATAAATTAAATGTTGGCATTATCATCATATAAAGACCAATTCCATCTTCAGTAATTGTTCTTGTTAAAATAATTTTAATAAACATTCCAAGTATTTTAGTAATAATACCACCAATTATTAAAATAATAGTCGAAGTAATAAATTTGCTTTTCATATATTCACCTAGTTAATTATATGTAAGTGATATAATAAAAAATATTTAAATTTTTAATTAAATTTAAATATTTATCTTAATTCTATAAAAATATTTTTATCAAAAACATGTTGTGTTTCTTGCTTTTCGTCTTCACTAGTAGTAATTAAGAAATAATTATGTGTAAGTATTTCTTCACTGCTAATAGGATCATCCCAAGTTGCATCTAAATGATACCAATTATTATCTAGATAAACAGCATTCCAAGTATGCGTATCATTTGTTATACGATAGTTTACAATACCAAGTTTATTTAAGAAAATAGCCATTAAATCAGTATAACCAGAACAAATACCATAATGTTCAAATAAAACACCATAAGCATTTGCAGATTGATATGGTGAATTTGTTATGCATGGTTCATCTACACAATATTCTTCATCATAGATAGTATTATTTATAATATAGTCATGAATAGTTTTAATTTTTTCTTCATCTGTCATACTATTTGAAATATTATTATTTAAAACTCTATTAACTTCGTTATTTATTTCATTAATTTTTTGTGGTGTGTAATATTCATTATAATTAACTTTTATAGTAAGCATATAGCCTTTTAATGATGCTTCAATTGAATCAAACGAGTTATATGGATGAACAAAATTATTAATAGTATTAAGTTTTATCTCATCAGCAAATAATTCATTATAATCTTCTTCAAAATTTTCATATTCACTACTAAAATATCTTTGAGCATTAACAATACCTGCATTTATTATATAATAAACAGCACCATATAATTCTTCTTTATTGTGAATTTCTAATTTATCATATGAATCAATATAAGCAAAATTATCTTCATAATAATATTCATTTTTTGAAGGTATATCTAATTTTTCAACTTTATATTTTGCATAATTATAATATATAAAATCTTCTTTAAATGTAAACATTGTAACAATAAATATAGCTGTGATAGCTAAAATGGTATATATTATTTTCATATCACACCAACCTTTATCTAATTATAACAAATTATTATTTTTTAGTAAATAAAAGTATTACTAAAAATAAATATAAATTAAGAAACGTATAAATACAAGTTAATATGTGTAAAGTAAAAATAAAAAGAAGTATTACTTTACTTCCATAGCATTTACTTTTTTAGTCAAACGAGATTTTTCTCTATTAGCTTTGTTTTTGTGAACAAGTCCTTTAACTCTAGCATTATCTAAACTTTTTATAGCAAGCTTTAATTGCTTTTGAGCTTCTTCAACGTTACCTTCTAAAACAGCTTTATCAGTTCTTCTTATAGAGTTTTTAACAGTACTTTTTAACTCTTGATGAGCTAATGTAGTTTTGTTAATTTGTTTAATTTTTTTAACTGCATTTTTTACATTTGCCATAAAACTAATCTCCTTTCACATAAGATACTTATAATTTTATCAAAAAATGGTTAAAAAGGCAAATATTTTTTGGCTTTTTTGTAAAAAATATTACTAAAGGTGGATAAAATGAATAGAATTGACTTAAGTAAATTTAATATAAGAAGTGATTTGATTGTTGAATCTTTGAATAATAAGGATTATATTGAAGAAAAAAAAGATGGTAATATTAAGGTTAGTAAGGTAATTGTTGATAAAAATAATAAGGATATTATTAATAAAAAAGAAGGTTTTTATATAACTATTGAATTTGAAGATATTACTAATTATGAAGATCGTGAGAATGTAGGTAAATGTTTGGAACAAGAAATAAGAAAATTACTTGATATTAATGGTATTAAAACTAATGATGATGTAATGGTTATTGGTCTTGGTAATATAAAATCTACTGCGGATTCCTTAGGACCTAAAGTAATAGAAAATATTTTAGTTACAAGGCATCTTTTTTCTCTTAATACAAATGTTAAAGATAAAATGCGTAGTGTTTGTGCTATTTCTCCTGGGGTTATGGGGACTACTGGTCTTGAGACAAGTGATGTTATTACTAGTATAATTTCAAAAATTAAACCAAAATTTGTAATTATTATTGATTCACTTTGTGCATGTAATGTAGAAAGACTTAATAAAACAGTTCAACTAACTGATACGGGAATTTATCCAGGTAGTGGTGTTGGAAATCATAGGAAGGAAATAAGTAAAGATACATTAGGTATTCCAGTTATTGCTATTGGTATTCCTACAGTAGTAGAATCTTCAACTATTGTTAATGATACTATTGATTATTTATTTATGCATCTTTCATATTTAAAAGATAATTATGAAGAAAGTAAATTAATCGTTAAAAGATTTGATAATTACTTAGAAAAAATTAAAAATAATAATCTTTCAGATAAGGAAAAAGAGCAAATTGGAGGAATTATTGGTAGTTTAAATGAAGTAGATAAAAAGAATTTGATTAATGAAGTTTTAAATAGTATTGATTATAATTTAATAGTAACTCCCAAAGAAATAGATTTTCTAATAGATAAACTTAGTGATGTAGTATCTAGTTCTATTAATAATGCTCTTCATGATGCAGTTAATAATTATTGATAAATTATTTTTTTCTTAATATTCCTACCATTGCACCAAAACTACTAGATAAAATTAACATTACATAGTATAAAATATTAATAAGAGTAAATTTATTTCTAAATATTATTAAATTTAAAAGAATAATTAGGATAATCATTAAAGAGCCAAATTTTATTCCTTCAAGATATCCTTTTTTATTTGCTTTTTTTCCTGTTAAATATCCTCCAATAAATAAAGATAGAATAATAAAAATTATATAAAATGATTTTAATGTATTACCACTAAGTATTCCTACATAGTTAAAAAATGTAATTATTAATGATGAAATAAGTATAATTAATAGAGTATATCCTATATTTTTTAAATAATTAATAATCATATATATCACCTAATAAAATGTATGTTAAAAAATTTAAAATATACTGCATAAAAATATTTATTTAGTATCAATATATAATGGTGATAAAAATGAATTATATAAATATTTTTGCTAGAACTTTCTTTTTCTATTTTTTTATTTTAATTATTTATAGGCTTCTTGGAAAAAGAGAAGTTGGACAGCTTGGTATAATTGATTTGATTGTTTCTATTTTAATTGCAGAGCTTGCAGTTATTAGTATTGAAGATTTATCTACTAATATTTTTTATAGTATTGTACCTATTCTTACTTTGACTCTTTTACAGATGTCTCTTGCTTATTTTTCTTTGAAAAAGCCTCAGTTTAGAATATTTTTAGATGGTAATCCTTCATTAATTATAAAAAAAGGTAAAGTTAATTTTAAAGAGATGACTAAACAAAAATATAATTTAGATGATTTATTAGTTCAACTTAGAGAAAAAGGTTACAAATCTATTGAAGAAATTGAATATGCTATTTTAGAAAATAATGGTACATTATCTGTTTTTCCTTATGAAAAAAATGATCCTTATTTACCTCTTCCTTTAATTTTGGATAGTAAGATTCAGGAAGATACTTTAAAGCATCTTCATAAAGATATTAACTGGGTATTTGATTTACTTGATAAAAAAAAGATTGATATTAATGATGTATTTTATGCCTTTTATAAAGATAAGAATATTTTTATTATTAAAAATGATGATTTATTATAATTTTGAATACAATACTTGATTATAAATAAAAATTATGATAGAATTAATACATAAATAAAAGTAGAAAGAAGGTGCCTCTCTCATGAAAAATATGATAATTAATACACAAACATTTGTA
>CANPWS010000104.1 GCA_947584955.1 uncultured Bacilli bacterium
TCGGTGCGTTCACTTTTTTTTAAATCTTTTTATTTCCTTATTTTATAAAATTTTGATTAACAAAGGAATTTATTCATTGATTGGATAAATGCAAAGCTATATTTGAAATTTTATTTATTAAATATTATTATAAAATTCAGGATTAAATATTAAAAAAATACTTATTTAAATTAATAATTTTTAAATAGTATTTTTTGTTTTTTATTCACAGTTAAACTCATTATTTACATTATTTTTGTTTGGATAATCTTTTTTTATTACATTTATAATTTCATTATTTTGAAAAATATAATCAATATCTGTATTAATTTCATTAGTTCTAAAAATAAACTCATAATATTTTTCTTTCTCTAAATTAGATGATATTAATTTTGATACTTTAACAGTTTTAATATTATCACTATTATTTTTTAAAGTAACATATATATAATTTTCATCATTTTCTTTTTCATACATATCCAAAATATAATATGTTTGTAAACCGAAGCATTTATATTCTTTAGTCTTTGTACCAAATGTTACTATTAATATAATTATAAATTCTCCTAATATCATTGCAAAAAATATTATTATTAATAATTTTATATTTTTTTGCTTTTTTACATCACAATCTCTTTTAGAAAATAAATCTTCATATGATATATTATATATTTCACATATTTTTTTTAAATTATCTGCTCTTGGTACTGATATATCTTGCTCCCATTTACTTATTATTTGCCTAGAAACACCGATTAAATTTGCTGCCTCTTCTTGACTAATTCCTTTTTCTTTTCTAAAATTATACAATTTTTCTCCAATTTTCATATTATTCATGATACTCCTTTAAAGTATTATCAGTTATATTCCAAACATAATATTCTTCTTTTGGAAGTGGTCCTTGTTTATTTTTAGTTACTCTATATCTTAATAATACATTTTGATTATCAATTATTTTATTTATATTAAAGTATGTATCAGGATATTCATCTGAAAATATATTTAATTTTTCATCGCTAATATAATTTAAATATGTATAATCATTAATGTTATTTACTTTAAAAGCATAAATACCATTAGTACTTTTATTTTGCTCACAATCACTAGGAGTGTATTTTTGATCTGACATTGCAACATTATCACGATATCCACAAAAGTTTTTAAATACCATTATATTTCCATCTGGTGAATATGACATTTCCACTACTCTCCATCTTAAGTCAAATCCTTCTAATTCTAATTTTATTGGATCTTTGTTAAAATCATTAACATCAAAGATATAATAACCATTATATTCTTCGCTTACATTATAATATCCATTAGAATTAAAAGTAAAGGTATTAAATTTTGAGTTATATAACTCTTTGTTATAATTAGATTTATAAAGTCCTTCGGCTTCTTTTTTCATAAAGTCTAAATCTTTTTTTTCTTTTGCTTGTTCATGATATTTTGAATAAATATCATCTTTTTCATTAATCCATATTTTACATATAAAATTTGAATTTTTCTTTTCATAATATCTTAAAACTTCATCATTTCTTATTAAATTATCATCTTCATCATATGTTTCTACCATACTATTACAATAATAAACATCTGCAAATAATGTTTTATATACTATTCCTGTTTCTGTTATTCCACTAATGGTTTTTTCTTTTTTGGCAAATAAAGGTCTGGTATTAAAAAATTTTGTACTAAAAGCATCAACTAAAATAAAACTAATTATAAATATGATTAATATTAATGTAATTTTTAATACTTTTACTAATATTTTTTTCATCGTTTATCATCTCCTATCTTAAATAGCAATAATATTTACTTAATATATTGTCTTTTTATATTGAGAATTAATAAATATTTAATATTTTAATTAATTTTTACTTATAAATAACACCACCATCTTTCTTTTTTTATTTTTTAATTATAAGAGCTCTCTTATATGTTTATTATATATGAAATTAATATTATAAAAAAGCAACTTTATTTGGAACTTTGTCTAAAAAACTTTACATTTTGATTTTTATATTATTTTTTTATAAAATTTAATTATAATACTTGTCCCTTTTCCAAGTGCTGATGTAACTGATATATTACCATTTTGTGCTTCGACTATCTTTTTTGACATATTAAGTCCTATTCCTATACTGCTACTTTTATGATTTTTACCTTTATAAAATCGTTCAAATATATGCGGTAAATCTGTAGGAGAAATTCCAAAACCATTATCAGTAATTTTAATTGAAGTATAAATTAGGTTATCTTCAAAATCTATTATTATTTTTCCATTTTCTTTTGAATGCTCACAAGAATTTTTTATAATATTTAATATTGCTTCACTTGTCCAATTTTTATCTATTTGTATATATATTTTATCTTTATGGTTTATTTCTACATTTATATTTTTTATTTCTAATTGCACTTTAATAGGTTCTAATGCTTTTTCTATTAATTCTAATACTTCTACTTTTTCTTTTTTTAATATAGTTGTACCACTTTCTATTCTTGATAATTTTAATAATGATGTTACTAACCACTCTACTCTTTCTAACTGACTTTTATTTTTATTAAGAAGTTCTATTTTTTTAGAAATATTTAAATTATCATCATATAGTAATTCATTTATTACATACATTCCTGTAAGTGGTGTTTTTAATTGATGAGATATATCTGACAATGTTGATTCTAATTCTTTTTTATCTTTTATTGAAATTTCACTTTGTGTTTTTAATTTTATAATTACTTTATATAAATTATTTTTTAAATTACTTAAATCTCCTTCTTCATATTCTCTTATATCAAGTTGATAATCGTTATTTAATATTTTTTGTATATAAGATGATAAATTATTAATTTTATTATACATTTTTCTTATATAAATAAGAAATACAGATAATATTATTCCAAAAAATACTATTATATAGCATGCATTAATTATTAACATTTTTCTTTTTATTTTACTATTATCTTTTAAATATTCTATTGTATCAAGTTCATCCAATCCGTATTTGTTTAAAATTTTTAATCCTTCATCATAATTTTTATTTTCAGTAATTATTGAATTTATTATATCACTTTCTAAATCTGGATATTTTTCTATTAAAGTACTTATAATATATGCATTATTTTTAACTATTTCTTTTTTATATATATTATAATTATTTCTTTCTATTAGTATTGAAAATAACAAAAAAGCAAGAAATATGACTATCTCTATAAAAATTAATTTGATTATTTCTTTGTTTTTTAACATGGAAATTCTCCTATTTTATAGCCTATTTTACGGACTGTTATTATTATTTTTGGATTTTGCACGTCATCTTCAATTTTTTCTCTTATTCTTTTTATATAAACTGTCAAAGTATTATCATTAACATATTCATCATTTACATCCCAAACTTCAGCTAATAAATTTTCTCTTGAAAATATTTTTTTGGGATTTAAAGCAAGTAATAATAATATTTTATATTCTAGTGCTGTTAACATAACATCATTTTCATTTTTAAATACCTTTCCTGCGGTCATATCTATTTTTATATTTCCTATTTTTATAATATTTTTACTACTTCCTGTTCTTCTTAAAATTGCATTTATTCTTGAAGTTAATTCACGCATTTTAAATGGTTTGGTTATATAATCATCTGCCCCCATATCAAGACCTCTTACTATTGATACTTCAAGATCATCTGCAGTTAAGAATATAACTGGAATATTTTTTATTTCTTTTATCTGGGTAAATAAATCAAAACCATTTATATCTGGTAAATTTATATCTAGTAATATAATATTTATTTCTTCTTTTGTTAATATTTCTAAACTTTCTTTTCCATTTGAAGATATAAAAGTAATAAAACCCTCATCATCTAAATAATATTTTAAACCCACTCTAATTGCTTCATCATCTTCAATTATTAATATTTTTTTCATAATAAATCTCCTTACTTTTATTTTATCATAATTTTTTTGAAAGTTATTATTAATATAGGTATTTATAAAAAAACTATGAAATAATATTTATTCATAGTTACTTTGCTTAATAATTTTTTATTTGTTTTAAGACTTAAAAAAACCCAAAGGATCGACTCTGATAAGATAAAACCCGCGCGTTTATCACACAGGTGGTGGAACACAAGCAAACTAATCAGGATTCTTAAATTAATTTAAGCATTCAACACATAGTAAGTATTAGTTCCCCTAAATATATCTTTAGTCGGTTTTATACTAAAGATATCGAGTCCCTTAGGTATCTTAATTGTATCATATGGTTAAAATTATTGCAATATGTTTTTCACATTTATTTTTATAATATTTATTTTGGTAATCAAGTCCTTTTTTAATATGCAATATATATAATGATTTTTTATGGGTAATTTAAAAAAGTTAAATTTATTTATTATTTAATTGTCCAGTCTATCTCTTTTATATTATTTTTCTTTAAAAATTCATTTGTTTTTGAAAATGGTTTACTTCCAAAAAAGCCATAATTTGCAGAAAATGGTGATGGGTGTGATGATGTTATTACTAAATGTTTAGGATTAGTTATTAAACTTTTTTTACTTTTAGCAAAATTTCCCCATAATATAAATACTATTGGTGTATCTTTTTCATTTAATTTTTTTATTATGCTATCTGTAAAAGTTTCCCAACCTACACTTTTATGTGATGCTGGTTTATCTTTTTCTACCGTAAGTACACTGTTTAAAAGCAATACTC
>CANPWS010000105.1 GCA_947584955.1 uncultured Bacilli bacterium
TATAACTATCTTTTATATAAACGTTATTATATTTATAAGTCATCTACATACCTCCTAATAAGATTCTAATAAGACCAAAGATATATACGCTAACTACACCATATAATATAACTGTACCTGCTAATTTAAATATATTAGCACCTATTCCTAAGACTAATCCTTCTTTTCTATAATCAATGGCCGCACTAGTTATAGAATGAGCAAAACCTGTAATTGGTATAATAAGTGCACTTTTTAATTTTGATACTAATACATCAAAAACTCCAAAAGCGGTAAGTACTGATGATATAAAAATTAATGTAAGAATTACAAGTACACCACTTTCTTTTCTTGGTAAGTCTAAATAGGTACTATAGGTTACAAGTAATAATTCACTTAAAGATCCTAAAATTCCTCCAGCAAAAAAAGTAATACAAGCATTTTTAAATACATCTTCTTTAGGAGATTCTTTTGTTACTATTTCTTCATAGAGATTTTCTTTCATATAATCACCATTTATATTATTGTAATTATTGTTAATTTTTATACGAAAAAAAAATAAAAGCTTTCACTTTTATTTTTTTTGTTAATAGTATCTTTTTTATAATTTAAATATAGAATTTTAACTTATCGCATTTTTAAGAATTTTTAGTTGTTTCTTCCTCTTCAATGTCTTGTTCTTTAAACATATCACTAAAATCTTTATTTAAAACTTTTGATATGCAATATATTGTATCTAGTGAAAATGTTTTTTTGACATTAGGTGCTTCTATTCTTCTTATAAACTGATGCGAATAATTTGCTTTCATCGCTAGTTCTTCTTGTGTTAAGTTTGCTTCTAATCTATACTTTCTTATATTTTTAGATACTATTTCATATACATCATTATTCCTACGACTCATATAAATCACCTAATAATATTTTCTCACACTTTTTGCATTTTTTATGTTCCCATTTTGGCAACATTGCCATTTTTTGCATCAAATTGGCTTTTTTTTGGTAATAATTTACACAAATTTGGCACTTTTTTGATAACTGTCAGACAATTTTTTTAAAATTTTTTGTTCTTCACGTGAAATTTTTGTCTGATTAACTCCCATCTCTTTAGCAATTTCAGATTGAGTTTCATCTAAAAAGTATCTTTTTTTTAGTAAAATAAGTTCATCTTTACTAAGTTTTTCTAACTCATCTTTTAAGAAAATATTTTCGATATTATCTTTATAAGTACCTATGGTATCTTCTAAAAATATTTTTTTACCATCAGATATTATTTCTCTATCTAAGCTATCAATAGTTTGATTAATATTCATAACTTCTTCAATTGTTTTTTCATCAATTTCTAAGAATAATGATAATTCATAATTACTAACTTCTTTCATAAGTTTTTGCGTTAAAATAGTTTTGGCTTCATTAATTTTTTTATATAAACTTCTATATTCTTTGCTAACTTTAAAGCTTTTATTTTCATTTATATATTTAATTACTTCACCAAATATATAAGTATAAGCATAACTTGTAAACTTTGCTGAGGAATTTTTATCATAATTTTGATATGCTTTTATCATTCCTATTACTCCAACTTGATATAAATCATCTATATCACAGTAATTTTTATAATTATTGATAATAGAATAGATAAAACTTTCATTTTCAATAATTAGATTATATATTTCTTCATTTTCTAATTCATTAGGCATTATCTCTCCTTTATATTATATTAAAAGCCTTTATTTCACTATCTATAACAGGAATTTTACTTGTAAATACTTTGTTAATCAAGTTATTGTTAGAATCGCAAATAATTATTTTACCATTATTCTTTTTTAATTTTTCACTATAATTAATAATATAATTTATAGAATAACTATCGATAGAAAGCAAATTATCAAAGTTAAATACTAAATATTTAAAATCTTCATATGATATTTTATTAATATTTTCTTTATTTAAACTACCTTTTAATCTAATAAACATAACACCTTTTCTAAACTCTGTATTTACTTTTAACATAGTTTATTCACTCCTTCTTTATATAATTTATCATATAATTTATAATAAATATATATATTCGACATATTTAGCTATAAATTTCGTTCGACATTTTTTTTAACTTTTTTATTAAGATAAGTGCTATTAGTATTAAAAATAGTATATATATTATTAAATATTTATAATTTTTTTCATTATTTATTGGGGTAGTTTTTTCTATATAATATACTTTATAATCATTTAGATCTTTTTTATATAGCTTTCTTTCACTTTCATTTGCTAATTTTAATTCTTGTACATCTTTGTAATAATTATTATCATAATATTTTCTTATTATATTATATCTGTAAGTTTTTATTTCTCTGCTTTTGCATACTTGTCTTTCTGATAATATTTTTATAAAATTATCTTCATTTATATCATAATCATATTTTAAAGAAGTATAATTATTATATAAAGTATATGTTTCATCATACATATATTCAGTTTTACCTTCAACATATGTATTTTTTGCTACTAGACTATTTGAATCAAATGAAGGATTATTACTATAGATTATTTCATAGTTTACTTTATTTAATGTATCTATATTTATTTTTAAATCTCTTAAATAAATTTCTTTAGATAGTAATATAGTTATTTCACTTCCACTTTTGATATTTATATTGTCTTCACAGTTATCACAAGAGTAAATATTATAATCAACTTGACTATCTAATTCATAAATTAAAATATTATTAATTAGTATATCATCACTACTTTTATTAATTATTTTTATATATAATACTGGTAATAATTCTATATAACAATACTCTATTTTATAATATTTATCTAAATATGAATAATTTGGACATTCATCTAAATAATCTCCATATTTTCCATAAGTTATATCATTAGAATCTGTAAATTCATAATTAGATTCTAAATCTTTTCTTATATATTCTCCCTCTTTTTCTTCTTTATAAAAACGATAACGATATTCTTTATAACTATTATCTTCCTTAGCTTTTACCTCGCTAAAGCCTAGTAACATTATTATTAATAACATAACTTTTCTCATACTTATACTCCTTTACTTTATCCTAATTATTCTTTTTAATATTTTATTTCCTCCTTTCACCTATAATTATTAGTTATGCATTTTAAAAATTCTAATAATTTAAAAAAAAATTAGATAATGATTAAAATTTTAGCAAAAATAAAACATCTTGGTATTTTTTTTACCAAAATGTTATTCATTTAACTGTTTTCTAATAGCTTTATAATTTGGACAATATTTTGCGACTTGTTTCCAAAACTCTTTTGAATGATCTGGATATAAGAAATGAGATAATTCATGGATAATAACATAGTCTAAACATATCATATCATATTTATATAATTGATAATTTAAGGTTATATTTTTATTTCTTAAATTACATACTCCCCATCTACTAGTCATCTTTCTTATTTTTAGATTGGGAATAGGTATTTTTTCTTCATATTTATTATAAAAATAGGTAAGACGCTCCGAAAATATTTCTTTTATTTTTTTATCAAGATATTTTTCTAACTGTTTTTGATCTAAAACATAAATTTTATTTTTTTCAATACTTAGTTCTTTAAAACCATATATTACATCATAAACATTACCAAATAAATAAAATTTTTCTTCTTTTTCTTTTCTTTTTTCTTCTTTATCAATCATCTTTGTAATAACATTATAATTTTCTTTAATTAATCTATCTATTTCTCTTTTAGTAGTTAAATAATTACATGTTATTACTACTTTACCATCCTTAACTCTTATATATATATTTTTATTATTTTTTTTAATAATTTCAACGTTGTATATTTTTTCTTTATATGTTAATTCCATAACCCTCCCTATTATTTTTAAATTGGATTATATTTTACAAATCCAAATAAAAACTTTAATGTTTTTCCTCCAATAGTATCTAATATTTGGTTATATTCTTCTATACTGGAATTATAAAATTCTTTAGCATAATCTATTTTATCATTTATTTCAAATATTTTATCTAAAATTTTTTTAATATTTTTAGAATTATTTTTAAATTCATAAATTAAATTATCTAAATATTTGTTATTTCTTATTTTATCATTTATTTTAACGCTTGTTAGTAAATTATATCTTGCGTTAATTATATCATCATCTCCCGCTTCATCAATAAGATTTTTTACTTCGTCTAATTTTTTTGTTAATTGTATATCTATTTCTTCAAATTTATCCATAATAATATCTTTTCTGTTTGTTAATTTTAAATAAGTTCTTACTAGATAAAAAATCCAAATTGATAAAAAACCTACTACCAAGGCACAAATAAATATATTTATTGTCATACCATTCATATATCCACCTCATTTTTTTTATTCTCTTACATATTAATTATATAAAATACTATGTAATTTTTCAAGTAATTTTGTACAAGTTTATTAAATTAAATATTTTATATTATAATAAAAGCCTCATTTTTTAGATGCTTTAAAATTGGTGGAGCCTAAATAAAAGTTTATATATATTTTGAAAGTACTATATTTTGTAGTATTCTCTTTTTTCTTTTTTAAAGATATTTGTTATTATCATGATTTTAGATTTTATATTGTTTTGAAAACAGTTAGACTATAAAAAAATAATGTGATATTTTATTTGGGTATTGCATTTTTGTTAATAATGTATATAATTGTATTTAATCTTTGACAAAGTAAAGGAGGTTT